>JAAUSV010000142.1 GCA_012032525.1 Leptolyngbyaceae cyanobacterium SL_7_1 | reverse complement strand
ACAAAGGGTTAATAATTCTCAGTTGATTTTCGATCAGCTGGTTGGGCTGCATATCCTCAGAGTAGAGCGTAGTGCAATCGCTCAGTAAAGCCGTTGCCAGCAGTAAACTGTCCCAGTAAGAATAGCCATATCGACCATTGATTTCTATGGCTTTCAATACTTTTGATGAGTCAATCTCAAGGATGTCAAATCCACCAACCAGTTGGGAAATGATCTCTTGTGCTTGCGGCTGTGTCCGAAACTTCTTCCGACGCAACACGTTGTAAAGTTCACCCAACACCTGAGTGCTAATAATCAGCGATGCAATCCTATTGGAAAGGAGTTCATAAACTTTCGTGTATTTGTCTTCTGGATTTTTACTGTAAAGATAGACCCATAAATTAGTGTCGAGGAGGACTTTATCGTTCATAAAGCTCTTCCCGATTAAACTTGTAGTCTTTTGGCAGTTTGAAGGAATGTTGTTGAAGCTGTTCCAAAAACTGTTCCTTCCTCTGTTCTAGCAATTGCCCTGTTCCATCTTCTTGAACCGCAGAATCTTCAACCAAAATGACTGTAAGTTTCTTGCCTTCCAATGCGGCATCTAACTTTTCGTCTAGCACCAAACTACCATTTCGATAGGTTGCCTGTAGGACTTTATTCATTATCCATTCCCCTTAGTTCAATTTGTCATTCCAATTCTGTTTGGTTGATTGCCTTGGAATTGCCCCATCCTACATGCCTACCTAGCCAATCGGGTAGTGGGGATTTGAGCGCCGTGTGGTACATTGTGCCATGTTGTGGAGATGACAAAGGGGATTTGTGATGAACTCGATCGCCCAAGGGATTTTATATTCTGGGATAGGTCTAATTGCCAGCGCGATCGTCAGCACTCCCAGTGTCGCCAGTGCCCAATCCTTGCCTCCTATCTATGCCGATGCTCCGGTGGAGTTGGCTCCGGCGCGATCGATCGCCAGTTTCCCCGTCAATACGTTTCTAGAGAGCGTTGTGACTACTGCCGATGGCACGATCTATGTCACCAACCACGAAGTGGGAATGGTTTTGCGGTTTGATCCCGATGGAACTCAACATGTCCACGCTACGATCGAGGGCAAAGCCAATGGGCTAGCCCTAGCGCCAGATGGGGGATTGCTGTTAACCGCCTGGAATGCCGAGGGCGTGCCGATCGTTGTTTCCATCAGCGAGGCGGGTGAGACGGAAACTCTGTTGACCTTAACCGATGCCCAGTTTCTCAATGGCATAACTCGTTTGCAGGGCGATCGCTACCTAATGGCAGATTCCTACCAGGGAGCAATTTGGGAATTTGATTTTGCCTTCGATGCGGCAGGTAACTTGTACGGCGCGACTCACATCTACAACAGCGTCATCCGCATTGCTCCCACGGGCGATATCACGACGATTGCTCAAGCCGAGCAAGGAATGACCGGGAGTACGGCGATCGCCTTTGGACAACAGCCGAGCGATCGAACCGGAATCTACGTTGTCACCAACGGCGGCATGTTTCTCCCTCCAGCCACAGGCGTTGTGCCAGCAGCAGTGGTTTGGCTAGAGGTGGAATAGGACGGGTTTTAACACTCGATCATGTTGACCGCTAGCCCCCCTCTGGCGGTTTCTTTGTATTTGCTATTCATGTCGGCTCCGGTGTCGCGCATGGTTTTGATCACTTTGTCGAGGCTAACGTAGTGGTGTCCCTTGTTGTGGAGTGCCATGCGGCTGGCGTTGATCGCTTTGATGGCGGCGATCGCGTTCCGTTCGATGCAGGGAATTTGCACCAAACCACCAACCGGATCGCAGGTGAGTCCGAGGTGGTGTTCCATGCCGATCTCAGCGGCATTTTCGACCTGTTCGGGGGTGCCTCCCAGCACTTCCGTCAGTGCGCCTGCTGCCATCGAACATGCCACCCCCACTTCGCCCTGACAACCGACATCGGCTCCCGAAATGGAGGCGTTTTCTTTGTACAAAATCCCGATCGCTCCGGCAGTTAGCAGAAAGCGTTCAATCCCCTCTGCGGTGGCATGGGGGCAAAAGCGATCGTAGTAGTGCAACACGGCGGGAATAATGCCAGCCGCTCCATTGGTGGGTGCGGTGACAACTCGACCACCAGCGGCGTTTTCTTCGTTGACGGCGATCGCAAACAAATTCACCCAATCCATCACCACTAACGGATCACTGTCCCCAACAGATACCTGACTTAATTGCTGAAACAACTCTGGGGCACGGCGCTTTACCCTTAGCCCACCGGGAAGAACGCCCGCTTGCTCACAGCCCCGTTGCACACAGGCTTGCATCACCTGCCAAAGATGCTGAAGTCCCTGGCTAATGTCAGACGGCGATCGCCAAGATTGCTCATTTTCCAGCATCAGTTGGCTAATCGATAGCTGATGTTCCTGACATAGGGCGAGCAACTGACTGGCGGTTTTGAAAGGGTAGGGAAAGGTAACGCGATCGCCATCGGCAATATCAGTTGCATCCCCATCAATCACAAATCCGCCGCCCACCGAGTAGTAGGTTTTTGCCAGCAATTTCTCCCCAGCAACATCAAAGGCAGTGAGGCGCATGGCGTTGGGATGGTAGGGCAGCGATCGCCATTCAAACGTCAGGTCGTCGGTTTCGCAGAACCGAATTGGGTATTTCCCCAACAACGCCAAGGTTTGGGTGGTGCGAATGGTTTCGAGTTGGGCAGCGATCGCTGTCGGATCAACGTGCTCCGGCTCCTCTCCCAACAATCCCAGCAGAATCGCCGTATCCGTGCCATGTCCCTTCCCCGTGGCACTTAGCGCTCCAAACAACTCTACCGTCACCCGTTGCACCTGCGCCAACGCCTGCAAGTCCAACTCCAACAAAAACCGCCGCGCTGCCCGCATCGGACCCACCGTATGGGAACTGGACGGACCAATTCCCACCTTAAACAATTCAAAAACACTGATAACCATACTGTTTACTCCACGGATTGAGTATCCCAGGAGTCCATTTAAATCCTATGCCTTCATCCTAGCGATCGGGGATAGCGATTAGCTGTTGGCTGCTCGCTAATCGCTAATCGCTCATAACCCAACTCTAAATCCAAACGGCTCCACCCCTCGTAATACCCCTTGTAAATAGCTTTGAGCTTAGGAGACACGACCATGATGGAACGATTGGTATTTCCCAGACGCACTTCGCGATCGTTGGTTTCTCGTCGCGGAGTGTTGGTGGGTGGGGCGATCGCGGGTGTATCCACTGCCATTGGGTTGACAACCTTGGCTCGTCCCAGTCAAGCGATGAGCGCCGATCAAGCCAATGACGCGGAAGTGTTGAACGGGGCATTGTACTACGAGCATCAAGCGATTTGGGCATACGGCTTTGCAGCGACCAAGTTGAGTGATACCGAAGTTGGTCGAGCAGTGTTGGCACTGGCATTGCGCAACCAAGCGGACCACATGACCCACCGAGATACACTGGCGCAGGTGATTACCAGTTTGGGTGGCACTGCCGTTATGGCTGAGGAGAGTTACGATGTCTCCGCCTACATCGAGAGCGGCGAAGGCAATCTCGATTCCGATGTCAACATTGCCAAGTTAGCGTTGGCGTTGGAGACGGATGCGGCGATCGCCTATGCCAATGAAGTTGCCAAGTTAACAACCCCTGCCCTCGTCACCGCTGGCGCTAGCATCGGTTCTACTGAAGCGTCCCACGCCACGGCAATTCGGGCAGCATTTGTTTCGTTGGGTGTAGACATTAACTATGTTCCGGCTGCTTTCATCAGTCAGGAGACGCGAGAGGCTTGGGTGTTGAAGGTTTAGAGCAGTTAGCTAATAGCTATTAGCTGTTAGTATGCGGCAATTGTGGGGTGGGCATCTTGCCCGCTAACTCAGACTGGGCGGGCAAGATGCCCACCCCACAAGCGGAATTGCTTATCCGGATCGAAATTGTGTCGAAATGTTAATGCGGCAATCCGGTTGATTGCTCAGTTCGTAAATTCCATCAAGCAACGATGCCCTCCCCCCTGGATGGGTTTCCATCTGCCCTATTGCCCTTAGGAGATATTTTGTATGGTGACTATTAAGACAGTTCGACAGGCGGTATCTCGGTGCCTGTTGCGCGATCGCAATGGCAAAAACAAGTGAGAAAGTCACTGATTGCCGCTACCCTGGCAACGGGGGTTGCACTCGGTGCCCTAGGACTGACAACGGTGCTCAGCCCTGAAACCCTGACGGCTTCTGATCACGACGACGGCGATATTGATACCCGCAGCCGAGCGCTGAGTCTAACCGATTTGTATGCATTCCGGGAGATCGATCAAAATCCGGCGGCACGTCCCGATGACATTATTTTGGTGATGAACACCAACCCGCGATCGCTGGCGAGAGTGCAGTATTTCTTTAGCACTCAAGCCCAATACGAGTTTAGAATTTCGCAGGTGACGAACAAGAATTCGGTGCCCACAGCGGTGCCAGATTTACGATTGCAATTCACCTTTGGCAACCCCCAACGCGGTCGCCAGCCCATTACGATTTCAGCGATCGAGCGTTCTGGGCGCACCACCACAGTCAACCGCACTACCACCAATCGTGGTATCTTCACCACGCCTCTAGCAACAGCTGCCAACCCCACGTTGAGTCAGGTGCGGTTGCGAGGTGGTGTTGTGACTGTGTTTGCCGGATTGCGGGAAGATCCCTTCTTCTTTGATGTGGAGCAATACTTCCGGGTACGGGCGGGAGCGCTGGGAACCGGACCGGCAGTGGGCTTCCGTCCTCCTGAACAAGCGGTTGATTTTACCTATGGATACAACGTCAACACGATCGTGTTGCGCATCCCTCGGCGCGTGTTGCAAGGCAATACCAACGCCACCACCTTTGATACTTGGTTATCCATTTCCACCCGCGACCCCCGCACAGGGCAGTTTACCCAAATGGAGCAACTGGCTCGTCCTGGAGTCAACGAGTTGTTAGTGGTGAACCAGCGCAACTACGCCGAATACAACCGCACTCAGCCCTCCCGTGCTACCCCCGCTAGAGGCATCGTCAACGATGTGGTTAGCGTGTTGAGCGCGGTAGGCAATAGCCCTGAGCGAATTGGGGTAATTTTGGGAGCATTCCTCCCCGACGTTATGCGAATTGACACAACGATCGCCAGTGGTTACGGCACCGCGGTTGTTCACCGCGTTGCCCTGATTGCCGGACGCAAACTTACCGACGACGTAATCGACATTAGCTTGCCCGTGCTCACCAACGGGGCAATTACCACCGACAACGTTTCCTACGAAGGGACACCCGGCAACCCAGCCCAAGGACAGACCCGATCGAGGCAAACTTCCCTTACCTAGCCCCTCCCAACTAGGCGTCTGCTAGCCCTGCATCGTTGTAGGGGCATGGCAATGCCATGCCCCTACAACCAACCCCCATTGCAAGAATGTTTGAAATTGGTATCAAACCGAATTGAATTCCTTCTTTATTCTATGGAAACCCCCTCCCCATCAAGACTAGGGCTGCCAAACCTGTGGATCCGATCGCTGGGAATTGGGCTGCCCCTGACGATCGCCCTATTGATCGGCAGTCAGCCCTCCGTTTACACCCAACTGCAAGCAACGACTCAAGCCTGGTTTAACCCACTGGCAGAACCCTACCGCTACCCATTCAATGCTTCTTTGCCGAGAAATCGCAGCGCCATTCCCCAGCTCCGACAGGAGATTGCATTCTATCAAGAGCGGATTCAAAAAGATGCCCAACGGGGCTTGGACTACGCGGCGTTGGCGCTGACCTATTTGCGGATGGCGCGGACAACAGGGCAGGGACACTGGTACTTGTTAGCAGAGCAGACGGCACAGCAATCGCTCACCCATCTGCCCTTTGATAATGCAGATGCCCAGTTAGTGTTGGCGCGGGTGGCGGAGGCAAAACACGATTTTCCCGGAGCGTTGCGGCTAGCGGAGCAATTGCCAGAGCGAGAAGCGATCGCCCTCGCCGTCACCAGTCATCTGGCAATGGGGCAACTAGACGAAGCAGACCAAGCGGCAACCCAACTGGTTGATGCCACCTTGAGCGCCAACGCCTTTACCCTGCAAGCCTTGGTGCAGGTTGCCCAGGGAAAGCCGCAGGAAGCGTTGCAGAGTTTTCACTACGCGCTGGAGGTGGAGGAACCGGGCGAACTGAGCAACTCTGCACGGTTGCGGACAACACTGGGACGGTTCTATTACGAACAGGGCAGGTTGGAGTTGGCAACCGATCTCTACCAGGAAGCCCTGCGGCTGTTGCCTGGGTATCAACCCGCATTGGTTAATCTGGCGCAGGTCAAGCTGCGGCAGGGACAGTACAACGCTGCCGATCGCTTGTATCAGCAAGCGATCGCCATGTCAGACACGATGCCCACCCTCTATCAACCTACGGTATTGCGGGGGCAAGCCCAGATTCAAAAACAGCGGGGCAACCCCGCCATTGCCAATCGACTGTGGCAAGAAGCAGAGTTGCTTTTGCGGGAAACCGTTCCGACTACCCCCTCGACCGCCCAACCGTCCTTTGGGCATCAACGGGAATTGGCACGGTTGTTGCTGGAGCGTGGCAACCCCGGCGATCGCACAGAAGCGGTCGCCCTGATGCAGCAGGAAATCACCCTGCGGCGCGACGCTCCCACCCTTGCCACCTACGCCGGCGCATTGGCAGCCACAGAGCGCTGGCAAGAGGCTCAAGGGTGATTCAAGAGGCGATCGCCTCGGAACTCGCAACCCCGCTATCCTTTACCAAGCTGCCGTAATTGAGCAAGCCCTCGATCGTCCCACTGAGGCACAGAAGTATTTTCAGCAAGTTAAGGCGATCGATCCCACCTTTGATGTCCACGCTCAGCAGTCTGCCTATTTGGGGGTGGGCTTAGAGTTTTAAGCAACCCAGTGGCGATTAGTGATTAGTGATTAGTGATTAGCGATTAGTGATTAGTGATTAGTGATTAGCGGTTGACGCATCCTCCATCCCTCATGCTTTCTCCTTCCTCTGCCCTCCTATGAACAACAAAACTCGTCGATTGATTACCCTTGGTTTGTTAACTTGTTTCGCCCTAGTGGTTTGGTTAGGAATGGCATCTCCCAGTCAGGCGCATTGGGCAGATATGGCGGCGGCTGAGGTGTTGGTGGGTGAGCGCCATACGCAGATGACGTTGACCTTTCCCACCGGATTAGCTGCCTTTGCCGATAGCGATCGCAATGGGCAACTGTCCGCCAGTGAAGTGGCAGAACACCGTTTGGAACTGCGCAACTTCCTAGCCCAACAAATTCGCATCACCGATACGGACAATCGCCAGGGAACGCTGACGGTGAAGGCGACCGATGGCGCTACGGTCTCTTCTAGTGCCTTGACGGCACCCAATACCCACAGCACTCTGACGTTGAACTACGCTTGGGCAGCCCCCGTCAAGGGGCTAACGATTTACTATGACCTATTCCTGCCGGAGGTGAGTACGGCGAGTTGTCTGACAACGATTTTGCAGGCAGGGCAGTTAAAAACATTTGTCTTCACGCCCAATCGGAGACATTTGGCGATCGCACCGGGGCTAGGAGACTACACACTGGGGGGAATTCTCTTGGCGATCGCCGGAGCATTGGCTTGGGGGGCATTGCATTCCATGTCGCCGGGACACGGCAAAAGTATTGTGGGTGCCTATCTGGTCGGGGAGCGGGCAACGGCAAAACACGCGCTGTTTCTGGCATTGGTGACAACCGTTACCCATACGATCGGGGTGTTTGCTTTGGGCATTGTCACACTGTTTGCCGCAAACTATATCCTGCCGGAACAACTCTATCCCTGGCTGAGTTTGGTGTCTGGATTGATGGTGGCGGCGATCGGGTTCAACCTCTTCCGGTCTCGATTTAAGCTCAATCGCAACAGGCGATCGGCTCATTCCCATCACGGGCATTCCCATCACGCTCACGAGCATCCCCACGATCACGCCCATGGACATTCCCATGATCACACCCACGATCACACCCACGGTCACGCCCATGGACATTCCCATGATCACGGACATACATCCAGCCACTCCCATGTTCCCTCGGATCAACCAGTCACGTGGCGCAGTCTGCTGGCTTTGGGAATTTCGGGTGGGTTAGTTCCCTGTCCAGCGGCGTTGGTGTTGTTGCTCAGCTCGATCGCCTTGGGAAATGTTGGCATTGGCTTGCTGTTGTTGGTGGCATTTAGCGTAGGATTAGCTGGGGTTTTGACGGGTTTGGGATTGCTGTTGGTCTATGCCAAGCATCTATTTAAGCGAGTTCCCACCCATCTACGACTGGTGAAGTTTTTACCTGTAATCAGCGCAGTGGGGATCACGCTGATCGGGTTTGGCATCTCGGCACGGGCATTGGTGCAGATTAGTGCATTTTGATTGGAACGATTTAGCCAAGATTGGAATCAGAATTGACAACCTTTAACAGCCAACCCTTTAACTATGAAGCTACCCATTCTCACGATCGCTTTGGTGGCAACGTCCATCGTTGGATGGAATGGTGCGATCGCCACCTCCCAAGAACTCAATCCGATCGATCCCCAGAGCCGTCCCATCACCGACCCACTGGATGCGTCCCCCTGTTACATGGTGACCTTGGCAGGAGCAACGATCGATTTGAGCCAACTCTGTGGAAGCAATGTCCGCTCCGAATCGTCCCCAACGGTGACAACGGTTGCCCAATCCAGCAACAATGCTGGCACCGCATTTAGCCAAAATGGCTGCTATGTGTTTGATTCGCTGGGTCGTCCTTGTAGCCCTGTTCAAAATTGAGACGCAGGGACAAACGCCCGTAGCGATTTTGAGGATCGGGCTTCTGCTCTATATCCATTGAGGGATGTATGGTTGCACGCTTGTTTCTAAAGTGATGCCATACACACGTGTTGGTGAGATACCAGAGGAAACGTCAATGGCATATTCAGATAGACCGATTAATCGAGTTGTAGAAACAGCAGGTCCAGTGGCAGTTGCTGACTACCACGATCGCGTACGTTGGGGTCCGGTTTTAGCTGGGTTAGTTGTGGCGTTGAGTACCCAGCTTGTTTTGACTGGATTGGGTGCGGCGATCGGCTTGACTACCTATGCAGGTGCAGATGCTACAAACGCCGCCGATGTCGGGCGCGGTGTTGGCATCTGGTCAATTATCAGTTTGTTGATTTCGTTGTTTGTAGGTGGTTGGGTGACCTCTCGTGCGTGTGGACCGATTAATCGCAGCACTGCCTTGCTAAATGGTGCTGTCCTTTGGGCGACGACGTTGGCGATCAGTGCCTGGTTGTTGGCAAGTGGAGTTTCTGGAGCATTTGGGGTGATTGCCTCCAATGCCGCTGAGTTGGTTAATCAAGCCCAGCAGGGCGGTGTAACGCCCCAAGATGTTGATCCCAATGTCACCAACCAAGAAGCTCGTAACATTGCAGGGGATGCAGCAAAAGCAGGCTGGTCATTTGCCTTAGGCTCTTTGCTAGGATTGGCAGCTTCGCTAATTGGTGCTTCGCTTGGTGCTCGGAGTCCTCGTGTGGTGACCACTGCGACGACTAATACAGTGACTCATTAAGGGTTGCGAATTTATTAATGTGTAATTTTCCTCTGTAGGGGCATGGCAATGCCATGCCCCTACAGGGATTCTGGTTTTGCAGGTTAAACAAAATGGGACACTGAGGTGTCCCATTTCTTTGTCTAAGTTGCATTTAGTGCTGAGTGTATTGCTTAAACCATTCTTGATAGATAGTTTGATAACTCGCATCATTCAACACCAATGTCAGTTGCACACCTTCGCAGCCAGAATTGGCTTTGGCGGCAATTAGTTTGAGCAAGTTGATCGCAGCATCGATCGAAGCAAATTCGCCTGTTACTACTGGGTTTGCCTGGGTAGGCATTGCCTGGCGCAATTCTAAGGCATCGATCGCCTCTCCCTTTAAGTCAATCAATGCCAACTGTTTGTGCTCCGGGCTGACCTGCTCCACAACGAGTTTTTCGCGTCGTACTGGGACTTCGACCATGCGAGTTTCGATTTCCTTGCGCACAATGACTTCCCCCACTTTTCGTCGCTGCGAATTCACTACTAATCGTTCTTCTAGTAGGCGAATCGAGTGCTCCTCAGCGATTGAGGACGGCGGATGGGGGGCGATCGCTGGCTCAGGGGTTGGGGAGGTGCCCGCAGAGTCTAGGGATTCTTGCTCAAAGACCAAGGTGGAACGTATGGGGAGATCCAACGGGGCAGAGGCTTCGAGGGGAGTGGCAGTTTCTAGGGGTGAACTGTCCTCCAAAAAGAAGCCAGTTTGAGTCGCAGCGACAGCGTAATGATTGGGCTGGGGAGGGATAGGGTTGGGTGTTTGATCAATGGACTGATCAACAGGCTGATGCATGGGTTGGTGACTGGGTTGATGAACGGGCAATTGTCTAAATTGGGTCTGATCGAACCGATTCAAATATACGCGCTCTGCATTTAGATCAACCCGGACTTGATCGGGCGACAGTAACACCTGATTGCCACCAAAGGCAGGCGATCGCTCCACCACCAAATAACAGAGCCGTTCAGTTTCATCAACTAGGGCATCCCTCACCTGTCCGATCGGGTCAGACTGCTCCGTCCAAACCGTAAATTGACGGATATCTTTTCCTTTCACAGTGCGGTGATGATGGGGGTCAAGCTCGTTGAGTTTTGTTAGGGTCATTGGTTTCTCCAAAACACTTGATATGATAGACCCCACTTCTCAGGGAATCCCTGTAAAAGTGGGGCAAGACAGCTCTGAAGTGAGCACTATTAACCGGGGAATTGTGCAATTTCCCGGCTAGTAGCACCGTGTCACTAAATGTTGTCAGGGCGCTTTTCTACAACAGGGCGTCCATCTGTACGAACATCCAGTTCCTCTCGGCGGATTTCCTCATTAGCAGTTGCCACATCGCGTTGGGTTTCCTTTCTGACATTGACCTCTTCGCGCACGTAAGCTTCTTTATGAATGTCAGGAACTTCTTCGTACACTTCCATCCGAGCCACTTCGCCCTCAGTGAAATTTGCCTCACCGGGGGTAACAGCACGACCTGCTTCGTTGACGCCCGTGCGTTCAATCACCACTCTTTCTTTTTCGAGTGGCACTTCTACGTTGGCACGCTCTGACTCAACTCGCTTACCCACAGCAACTTCGCCTGTTTTTTGCCGGGTCTTGTTGGCAACCAAACGCTCCTCATACAGGCGCAAATTTGGTGGTCGCGCTCATTCAGGTTAAAT
>JAAUSV010000141.1 GCA_012032525.1 Leptolyngbyaceae cyanobacterium SL_7_1 | reverse complement strand
ATCCATGGACGAGTTATTGTGAAGGATTACGATCGCGCGTCGATATCCCCCTACTGCAAGAGGCAATCCAAAGTGGCAAATTAACGGTGTTTGCCGATGTTATGCATGGAGCTGCCGCCACCGGACTAGAACGATTGTTGGGCGTCTCGATTCACGAACTCAATAGTAGCCACGATCCCACCTTTGGCGGCGGCGCACCCGAACCCTTGCCCCGTTACCTCTCTACCCTGTTTGATCAGATCAAAGCCCATCGGCAGACGGTAAGCGATGGCTTGCTGGTGGGGTTGGTGTTTGATGGTGATAGCGATCGGATTGCTGCCGTAGATGGACAGAGCAATTTCCTCAGCTCCCAAGTGTTGATCCCCGTGTTGATCCAACACCTCGCCACCCATCGCGGATTTACTGGCGAAATCGTCAAGACCATCAGCGGGTCTAATCTGATTCCCCTCGTAGCCAAGCTCTACGATTTGCCTGTGTATGAAACGGCGATCGGCTACAAATACATTGCCGATCGCATGTTAGAAAGCCAGGTCTTCCTGGGTGGTGAAGAATCCGGCGGCATTGGCTACGGCAACCACATTCCGGAGCGAGATGCCTTGATGTCTGCCCTGTATGTGCTAGAAGCGGTGGTAAAGTCGGGTGAGGATTTGAGCGATCTCTACGCGGGCTTGCAGCAAAAAACTGGCTTTACCTCCGCCTACGATCGGATCGATCTACCCCTAGCTGGAATGGACGCGCGATCGCGCTCCTGGAACACTTGCAAACCAACCCATTGAAGGAAATTGCTGGGGAAACGGTAACGGATTGCCTGACGGTAGATGGCTACAAGTTTCAACTAGCAGACCAAAGCTGGCTCTTAGTAAGGTTTAGCGGGACGGAACCTGTCCTGCGACTCTACTCGGAAGCTCCTGAAATGGCACAGGTGCAGCGGAATCTGCAATGGGCAAATCAGTGGGCAAGTTCGATTTAGCGATCGGCTATTAGCGATTGGCTGTTGGCTTTTAAGTGGGGTAGAGAGCGAAAATCATGGATGGTGAAATGTCTTCCTCGGAGGGTTCATTGGAGGGTTCACTGACAGGGCAGCGGCTGGTGGTGGCGACGGGGAATCCGGGGAAGCTAGGGGAAATGCAAGCCTATCTGAAGGATTTGCCGTGGCAACTGGTGCTCAAACCAGCCGATTTAGAGATTGAGGAGACCGGGGCAACCTTTAGTGAAAATGCTTGCTTAAAGGCATCCCAAGTGGCGATTTCCACCAACAACTGGGCGATCGCCGATGATTCGGGCTTAATGGTGGATGCGCTGCATGGTGCACCGGGATTGCATTCGGCTCGCTATGGGGCGACTGATCGAGAGCGGATCGAACGGCTTCTATTTGAGTTGGGCAACGAAGCAAACCGAGTTGCCCAGTTTGTCTGTGTGGTGGCGATCGCTCGTCCAGATGGGGCGATCGTCCTTCAAAGTAAAGGGATTTGTCCGGGGGAAATTCTTTACGGTCCCAGGGGGCAAGGAGGGTTTGGCTACGACCCGATTTTCTATGTGCCCGAACAGGACATGACGTTTGCTGAAATGCCCGCTGAGCTGAAGCATACTATCAGTCATCGAGGCAGAGCCTTTGCGGAATTATTACCCCAGCTCAGACAGTTGGATTAGGGCAACTCCCCCGCAGGGTGCGCCCAAGGATCGCAAATTTATTAACGTGTAATTTTCCTAACGTAGAAGCATGGCAATGCCATGCCCCTGCGGAGATTCTGGGTTTACAGGTTATTTAATCTACGATCCTAAGCAATGCCATAACGCATCCTACAGGGGAGTTGCCAATCACTCGATATTAGATCGCCTCCAAATTCACCTCTCCTGTGCGAATTCGGATGATCTTATCGACAGGGGTGATAAAGATCTTGCCATCGCCGATCTCGCCTGTACGGGCGGCGGAGATGATCTTTTCCACCACCATGTCTACTTGGGCGTCTTCTACGACGATCTCCACCTTGAGCTTTTGCAGAAACTCAACCGTGTACTCCGAGCCACGATAGCGCTCAGTTTGCCCCTTTTGGCGTCCAAACCCGCGCACTTCTGAAACGGTCATCCCAACAATCCCTGCATTGACAAGGGCAATTTTGACCTCATCGAGCTTAAAGGGACGAATAATTGCCTCAACCTTTTTCATGAATCCATTCACTCCTTTTCCGTCCGCATACGGCTTGACTGTTTCTAGCACCGCCAGTAACCGGGTTTTCGTAGCAGACAATACAATCTCTGGTCGATTTCCCCTATTCTCCCCTAGAAGCGGCAAATAATTTAATTTTTGCAGAATTGATTAGCACCCTCTCTAGGAATCTAGCTTGGCAGGGGAGGGTGGTTTGGCGATCGCGGGGGTCAGGGTCGATCGCCGCTGCTGGGGAATCCAAGACTCTACGGTAAACCGGGTCTGCCCCATGCCATAGGTGAGTTCATAGCTGCGAGCTAGCAACCAGAGCCACAAAGCGGGGTAACGAGGTTCTAGCCAGGGTTGGACGGCGATCGCTGTTTGAGGAACCCAGCGGAACACCCAACTGAGAAAGGCACTGGTCGTAAAGTTGATGTAAGCACCCACCCAGCGCATTAGATCCTTTGCCCCAGCTAACTCCCAAATCCACAGAAGCAAGGCTGGGTTTTTCCAGGCAGCCTTGATTGCCATTCGGTTAAACATCCCCCACCCAGCACGGTCTTTGATGAATTGCTCAGCGGTGGCAGCGGATTCATCCCCTAAGATTCCAAAGAAAGTGTTTAACATGGCGTTGACCTGATAGGGCGCGAGGAATTGTCTGGTGGGAACCATCATTCCTTTAGAAAATAGCCACGTCACGGCGATATTGCTTTGGAAGGCACGGATTTGGTCGAGGTGGTGGGCTTTGAGCAAGTCGTGCTTCAGCGCCGTATCGAGTAGATGGGTGAGGCGAGGGAGGTTGCGCACCAGAGAGCCAAACCCCGTAAACACCAGAGGGGATTGCAGGGAGGCAGCATCCCCGATCGCGATCAGTCGATCGAGGGCAATGCGACGATCGCTGCCGCCCACGCTGAAATGACCAGGAATATAACCAAATGTCGGCTTCTTCCACTGCAACTGATCTAGGTCGCAGCGGCGATACTCCGGCAGAATGGTAAAGAAATCTTCGTACATCTCTAGCAGGGAGCCGGGGTTGGTGGAATTGACCTGGTGGTAGTGGAAAAGATAAAAGGTTAGCTCGTTTCCCCTGCCGGGGAACAACTCCCAAATCAACTGTCTCCCTCGTGAAATGTCACCATGACTGTTGAGCACATCCCCATAGTGGGAATCCCACACTCCCGGTTCAAAGCCGCCATCGATCACCGCGCCCACAGTTGGACAGACGCTATCAAAGGTGCGGCTGCCATTGAGTTGCCAAGCGATCGGGGATGCGGTGCCCATGGCATCCACCAGCAAACGTGCGTGTGCCTGACGAGGGGTGTGGCTGGGGAGGTGGGTAACGCGCAGGGTGACGTGTTGGCTACCGATCTCCGCATGGACAAATTCTGACTCATCCCAAATTTCTCCTCCCGCTGCCCGCAGGGTTTCCCCACAGAGCCGTAGCAACTTTTCAGCGTCGATCGCCACATTTAGCACGGTCGGTGTGTGGAGAATCGCAGCTTTGGCTTGGGGTGGATTGTTGGCATCAAAAAACTTGTGGAAGCCATCTACGTATTCCCGCGCAATCAAGCCTTCAAACTGAGCACTGGTAAATAGCCCTAGATCAATCAGCCGCTGCGCTTCATCGCGGGAAATATTCCACTCTCGGTTCATCCGCCCAAAGGGGAGCCGCTCGATCAGTAACACCCGATAGCCTAGCTGCGCCATCACTGCGGCATGAATGACTCCCAGTGCTCCCCCCACATAGATCAGATCGTAGAGCGGGGCAGCGGGATTGGCAGGTTGGGATTGGACGGAAATCACTGGCTTGGGCGATCGCGGCGTCCGCACACTTTCGCGCCACCGCTGCTCCCACCAATACACCCGATTCAGGTCATATTCGCCGTTAGGCATACGACGGAAATACTTCACCGTCTGCGGGTAGTGGGGCTCTAGCGCCTCAAAGATGGATTGGTTGGGGGCGATCGCTGGAGGCTCAGGATAGCAATGGGGAAATTGGGCTTGAAGTTGGCTTTTAAGCCGTTGCAAGATTTGCCGTTCCTGCGGCACCGATCGCCCTGCCCAGCGAAACACCTTGAGATAGGTGGTTCGTTGCAGCGACCAGACAAAAATCGACAGCTCGATCGGCAAGGGGCTTGATGGCAGGGAGTCTGGAATCGCACCATTGTGTGTGTAGTGTCCGAGAACCGCACCCCTACCCCATCCGGCGTTAAGTGTTTTCACCAGGAGCAACTTGAAATTGCTGTTGCAACCATTCCCTGACAGCGGCTGTGTCCGGTGTGGGGACTTCTAAATAGAGAAGTTCTCTCATTGTGGTTTAAACGGGTTCTAAATAAATTGCCAAAAAATTGCGGGAGGAATAGCGGTCACAACCAGGGAAGTGCGATAAACTTCAGCATATCCAATTGCGCTTAAGAAAGTTTACAAAGCTCTCATAAACAACTCGCAGTAAATTGCACCTATGCACTATCGTATTCCAGACAGCCCCCAAGAAATCGCTGCACTTCGCCAAGAACCAATTGGTGAGGAAGTGGTTGCTACAGCGATCGCCGGGGTTGTGCGGATTGCGCGATCGCAGGGGCAATCCCTAGACGACCTGATCGCCGAAGTATTGGCGGACGACAACATCCTCGACTGGGACTCACGGCTGTGGCTGAGTCATATTGTGGCGCACGCTTGGAAGAGCATTCCCTAAGCGATCGATCGTACATATGCTTCTAACCGCTCCATCCCCTTCCTGATCGTCTCCATGTCCGTGGCGTAGGAAAACCGGATGCAGTCGTTCGCGCCAAAGGCGATTCCAGGAACGGCGGCGACTTGATGGGCGTCGAGTAACCCATTGCAGAAATCTAGGGATTTCATCCCCAACTTGCTGATGTCAGCAAACATGTAGAAGGCACCGTCGGGTTGGGGACAAGCGATACCGGGCATGGCGTTGAGGTAGTCATACATCACCTGTCGTCGCTGGGTGAAGGCGGCTAACATGTCGTGCACGCAGGCTTGGGAGCCTTGGTAAGCGGCGATCGCCCCATACTGGGCAAAGGTGCAAACGTTGGAGGTGCTATGTCCTTGGATTTTGCTGACGGCTTGGGCGATCGCTGGGGGCGCGGCAAGGAATCCCACCCGCCAACCCGTCATGGCATAGGTCTTGGCAAAGCCGCTGCTGACGATCGTATATTCGTAGCTCTCAGGACTAGCCGCTCCAATGCTAAGGTGGGCGGCATTGTCATAGAGGATCTTTTCGTAAATCTCGTCGGAGACAACCCAAATACCCGTCTCTACAACAACCGAGGCGATCGCCCTCACCTCATCTGGGGTGTATACCATTCCTGTAGGATTGGAGGGCGAGTTGAAGATAAACAGTTTGGTGTTGGGGGTGATGGCGTGGCGTAGCTGCTCTGGCGTGATCTTAAAGCGACTGTCAACGCTGGTGGGGACGATCACAGGCGTTCCCCCTGCCAGTTTCACCATCTCTGGGTAGCTGAGCCAGTAGGGGGCAGGAATAATCACCTCGTCTCCTGGCTCAATCATCGCCAGCATCAGATTAAACAGGGATTGCTTACCCCCATTGGTGACAACAATGTTTTCGGCTCCGTAGCAAAGTTGGTTGTCGGTTTGCAGTTTTTGAGCGATCGCCGCTCGCAACTGGGGTTCCCCGGCAGCGGCTCCATAGCGAGTTTTACCTTGATCCAACGCCACCTTAGCGGCTTCAACGATGTGTTTGGGCGTATCAAAATCTGGCTCACCCGCACTAAAACTACATACATCAATCCCTTCTGCTCGCATGGCTTTGGCTTTGGCAGCGATCGCCAAAGTTAGGGAAGCGGGTACTTGCTCAATCCGTGATGCCAGTTTCTTCATCGTCCCAATCGCTAGTATTCAGTAATTAACAGTGCAGCCGCTCTACCAAACTGCATACTGTGGCGTTTGGGAAACGACATTTAGCTCACCATACCGTACGCCGTGGGCATTGGGGGTAGAATGTCAGATGTTTTTTACAAAGCTGGGAAAGCGATTAGCCATTCTCAAGTGAATATTTCTGCAAAAGCTTTGGGCTACAGTGGAGGCTAACCCCGCCTGCATCTTTCAAACCCCTTGTTATGTCCAATCCTTCATTGACTTACCCAGAGAGCGCGATCGCCGATCAAATCGATACCTACCACGGCATCAGCGTCCCCGATCCCTATCGCTGGCTAGAAGACCCCAGCTCCGAGCCAACCCGCCAGTGGATCGAGGCACAGAACCAAGTCACCTTTGGCTATCTCAACGCCATTCCCGATCGCACTCCTCTGCAACAGCGATTGACCAAACTGTGGGACTACGAAAAATATGGGTTGCCGTTTAAGGAGGGCGATCGCTATTTCTATTTCAAAAACGACGGCTTGCAGAATCAGAGCGTGTTGTATACCTTGCCCAGCCTAGCGGCAGAGCCACGGGTATTGCTTGACCCCAATACCTTGTCTGAGGATGGCACGGTGGCGCTGAGTGGCTTGTCGATCAGTAAGGACGGCAATCTGTTGGCATACGCCCTCTCCACGGCGGGGTCGGATTGGTTGACCTGGAAAGTGCGCCATGCTGAGACCGGAGAGGATTTGTCCGATCAACTAAATTGGAGCAAATTTTCTGGGGCGACTTGGACTCCGGATCATCAAGGATTTTTCTACGCTCGGTTTGATGAGCCAAACGAGGCAACCAAGCTCGAAGACGTAAATTACTACCAAAAACTGTATTACCACCGCTTGGGGACGCCGCAATCTGAGGACGAGTTGATCTACGAGCGTCCCGACCAAAAAGAGTGGATGTTTGGCACGCAGATTACCGAGGACGGGTGTTATCTGCTGTTCTACGTGTCGCGTAGTACAGAATCTAAGAATCTCTTGTTTTGGCGCGATCTGAGTCAGCCGGATGCGCCGATCGTGGAATTGATCGACAGCTTTGAAGCCAGTTTTGAGGTGGTGGACAACGAAGGAACGTTATTGTGGATCTCCACTGATTTGGATGCGCCACGGGGGAAATTAATGGCGATCGATCTCTCCGCTCCAGCACGGGAAAACTGGCGTGAGATTATCCCGGAAGCCCCAGAAACGCTGCAATCCGTCAGCCTCTTCCAAAACGAATTTATTATCACTTACTTGAAGGATGCTCGCACTCAGGTAAAACGGTTCGATCTCCATGGAGAATTCCTGGGCGAGGTAGAATTGCCGGGAATTGGTTCGGCGGGCGGATTTGGGGGCGATCGCCACGACACCGAAACCTTTTACAACTTCACCAGTTTCACCACCCCCCCCACCATCTACCGCTACACCATCGCCACGGGGGAGAGTACGCTGTTTCGTCAACCAGCGATCGCCTTCGACTCAACCGACTACGAAACCACCCAAGTCTTCTACACCAGCAAGGACGGAACCCAAGTTCCCCTGTTCATCACCCACAAGCGGGGGATGGCGGTGGACGGCAATAATCCCACCTTGCTTTACGGCTATGGTGGTTTCAACATTTCCCTTACTCCTTCGTTTTCGCCCAGCACATTGGTATGGCTGGAAATGGGCGGAGTTTACGCCGTCCCCAATTTGCGGGGTGGGGGTGAATACGGGGAAGCGTGGCACCAAGCGGGGACAAAACTCAACAAGCAGAATGTGTTTGACGACTTCATTGCGGCAGCGGAATGGTTGATTGACCACGGATATACCTCATCGCGTAAACTGGCGATCGCCGGAGGCAGCAACGGCGGATTGCTTGTGGGAGCCTGCATGACTCAACGCCCCGATCTGTTTGCCGCTGCCCTACCTGCCGTGGGCGTGATGGATATGCTGCGGTTTCCCCAGTTCACCATCGGCTGGGCGTGGTGTTCCGACTACGGCTCCCCGGATGACCCAGAGGAATTCAAAGCCCTCTATGCCTATTCCCCGTTGCACAATCTCAAGCCAGGGACTGCCTATCCCGCTACCCTGATTACGACGGCAGATCACGACGATCGCGTGGTTCCCGCCCACAGTTTCAAATTTGCAGCGGCGCTGCAAGCGGCTCACCAAGGGGAGAACCCCGTTCTGATCCGCATTGAGACCAAAGCCGGACACGGAGCCGGAAAACCGACGACAAAGCAAATTGAGGAAGCGGCGGATAAGTGGGCGTTTTTGGTCAAGGTGTTGGGGGTGGAGTGATTAGCGATTGGCGATTAGCGATTAGCGATTAGTAGTTATGGATAAAGATTCCCGGCTTCTTCGAGAAGCCGGGAATCTGAGGCGACAGGGTTTGATTATGTTAGTAGGACTACTGCAATAGCGATCGCCCTATCATTCCGCATTCAAGAACTCCAAATACTGATTCGTCAATTCCTTAACCGCTCGTTCGTAGAACTGTTTGCCATGCTCCGGAGTCGCCAGAGCCGGATTTGACCCCATGCGACCGTCCGGGTAGCGTCGTCGAAAATCTGCGGCACTGTAGATGGGATGTCCTGAGGCGACTTCTGCGCTTAATTCGGCTTGCTTGATCGCGTCTGGGTAGATGAATTGGGTGAGGGCAACTTCGCTGGGGGTGGCGTGGGAACCCTCCTGGTTGCCATAGAGTTCTTGCGCCAATTGATAGACCGAACTGCACATAAACCAGTTGGCAAGGCGACATTGCACTCGATCGCCCTGACCCATTGGCATCCTTGCTAAATGGTCATAGGTTTCTGCAAAGGCGGCTTTGAGGGTTGCCATATTGCCGCCGTGCCCGTTGATAAAGAAAAATTTGGTGAATCCCGCCGTTGCCAAACTCGTCAGGTAATCTTGAATCACTAAGATCAATGTGCTGGGACGCAGGCTAATCGTTCCAGGGAAGGCGGTGTGGTGCAGTGCCATGCCCACATTAATTGTGGGGGCGACAATGGCTTGGGACGCATCGCCGACTCCACAGGCGATCGCCTCCGCACAGATCGCATCTGTCCCGATCAATCCGGTGGGTCCATGTTGCTCGGTTGAGCCAATCGGAATGATCAGCCCGGTCGATCGGGTGAGATAGGCTTCGACTTCTAACCAGGTACTTAAGTGAAGGAGCATCGTAAGTTTTGTTACAACTAGGTTTCTTTCAAAAATAGCGAAATCAGCCCTGCACAAACGTCTGCCGTAGGGGTTTGGCATTGCCAAACCCCCAGGATGAGATCTTTGCAATAGAGGTATTCCGGCAAAAGTTTCTATTGATACCATTTTCCCAAAGTGGGTTGGATATCGTTAAAATAATAAACATCGTTGTACGGGATGGAGTGGAACCATTTTTATAAAAAGTTATTTAGGAATCATTAGGAATCAAGGTTGGTCGATCGCACAAAATGGACTGGTCGAATAAAGTTGTGAAGTAATGGTGAACCCCCCTTCACAATTTGTCCAACTCCAGGTTTAATTGGCTTAACTCGGTTTGCGATCGTCTGAGATCACTGGACACTTGTTTCTTTTGTCATCATGACCTCAACGGCTGTTTATAAACCTAACGAACGCTTCAGATTCTTTCCCAAGGATTTAATCTCAATTTACCTTCCCACCTTCGTTAGGGTCGGGCTGTCTGTAGGTAGCAACAGATGAACAGACAGCAAGTAATGGAGAGTTTCAATGCCTAGTGCTAGTGTGCTATTCACCGTTGATTACACCACAAAGCTGGGTTTGGTATGGCTCTTAGAGGGCTGTTCCTTGGTTTTTCCAAGGGGCGGCTCGTTTTGGTTTTGAAAAATTATTGGCGCAGGAGAAGCGATACATGCTACATCGCAAGATCTATCAATTATGTTCGGAGTGGGCGCGAATGTCTGGATCTTTTTGCGAGACCAGCAGCGTTGGATTGAACGCGCTCGGATCTTGGACATTGAAGGAGATTTAGTCACGGTTCGCTACGAGACCGAAGAAGACGACGAAATGTGCTCCTGGGAGGAAATGCTGCGTTTAGAAAGCATTGGCTCCGTCATGCAAAAGTTGGCAACCGTTCCCCGTGGCGACACTGAACCCTTAGTGTCTGAAGACTGCCCCGAAGCGGAGCGCATTCACAATCATCGCCCAGAGTCTACCCCTGAGTAGGGATTGAGCCACAATATGACCACCCTTGATCTGATCTTCAATGGGGCTAACCTGTTTGTCCTGCCGTTTTGGTTGCTGATGATTGTTCTGCCAAATTGGGGCATCACCCGACGAATCATGGGGTCTTATTTGCCCTTTGTGGCGTTAGCCGGGGTGTATCTCTACCTATTTATCACTAGCCTCGACCCAGAGACAGCCCAATCCTTTTCCAACCCCCAACTCGCCGATTTAGCCCGATTATTTGCTGATGAGAAAGTGACTGCAACGGGATGGGTGCATTTTTTGGTGATGGACTTGTTTGTTGGTCGCTGGATTTATTGGCAGGGGCAGCGATCGGGCGTTTGGACGATTCATTCTCTGATTCTTTGTCTATTTGCGGGTCCGATGGGGTTATTGTCCCATTGTTTGACCCAATGGCTCAGCCGCAAACCCGAAAACTTGGAAGAGTCGATCGGTTCCCCCACCTAGTCCCCTGATTTCCTAGAGCATGAAAACCATTGGACTGATTGGCGGCATGAGTTGGGAATCGTCGATCGAGTACTATCGCATCATCAACGAAACCACTAAGGCAAAACTAGGTGGACTGCACTCCGCCAAAAGTGTGATGTATTCCGTTGATTTTGCTGAAATTGAGGCGCTGCAACACCAAGACCGCTGGCACGACGCCGCCGAATTGATGATCGATGCCGCCCAACGAGTAGAACGGGCAGGCGCAGATTTCGTGGTGCTGTGTACCAATACCATGCACAAATTGGCAGATGCCATGCAGGCGGAACTGCGGATTCCCCTGCTACACATTGCTGATGCCACGGGCGATCGAATTCGCCAAACCAAATTGGGGACGATCGGGCTACTCGGTACACGCTTCACAATGGAGCAGGATTTTTACCGTGGGCGGTTGGTCGATCGACATGGGTTGCAGGTGGTGGTGCCGGAGGAGGGCGATCGGGATCTAGTTCACCACGTCATCTACAACGAACTGTGCTTGGGTGTGATCAAT
>JAAUSV010000001.1 GCA_012032525.1 Leptolyngbyaceae cyanobacterium SL_7_1 | reverse complement strand
TTCAGCAAAAGCACCCGGAGCGATTGCGCCACCTGCCACAATCAGATCGCCCACGTGAACCGTTGGAGCTTTTCCAGAAGTGGGAATTTTTAAGCAAATCAACATCTCGCACAATCAAAACCCGGCGAATTGCCTCTGCTCCTTCCCGGATTCCGCGAACCTCACCCGCCTCTTTACACTGGATTTCTGTGCGAGCAACAACCGCACCGGGAGCAATTTGGTCACCGTCCTGCACTAACAAGCGGGTTAGCGTACTCCCTTGGGTTTGATCTGCCGACACATCTCGCCGGATCACTAGCGATTCTAAGATGACGAGTTGCAAACGCATCACCTCTGGATCGGTCTCATCAGGCACCAATTCAATATCTGCTGCCAACTGAGGAGCATCATCATCAATTTCTAACACCAGTTGAGTCCGTAATAACTCCAGTCCCTCAACGGATTTAACCCGTTCTCCATCTTTGTGGCGAATCCGTTGAACGGCTCTCAAGCGGATGGAACGGGTGGACTCTTCCTTGTTGGACTCCTGACTGGGCACCGAAGGCTCATCAGGGACATGGAACTCGGTCACCGGACGAAGGAGAACGGCTGGACCTTCGGGGGTTTCCACGTATTCAACATAGCGCAGGTCAGGTGAGCTTAACCCTGGCATGACCTCTTGACCGGGGCTGACGATCGTCGCATCCCTACCCATGACCATTTCGGGGTTGTCTGCCATGTGCAGTTCACCGGGTTTGATCACGATCTCTCGCAAAATGTCGTTCTTTTGAGTGACCTCTACCACCCCATTGCTTTGGCAGAAGATGTCCTTGACGACCTCCGTGCCTACCTCGACATATTGACCATCTTCGACAAGTAGCAGTGAAATATCTTTGTTTACCTCGTGGGACTCTTCTGGGATCCACAGCAGAGTGCCGCCAGTGATGACTTCGTAGCCCTCTTTGGTTTTGCCACGTTTGACAACTTCTACCCCAGAATATTTAATGATGCCCCCTGTTTGGGTATGGTAGCGATCGTCAATCAACTCCGCCACCACCTGGCTATTAGACACCTTGGTTCCGGGTGTTGCAATCAACGAAAATCGCTGATTGTACTGAGTTTCAATGACGTAGTGCTCCCGACCTTGGCGGCTTTCCGCCACAACACGAGCTTGGTCGAGTAGAACAGAAGCAGTAATAATTTCCACCTCTCGTCCACCTTTGCCCTCGACTGCTTGGGGCAACCGCACTGTCCCTCCATGCTCCGTGATTAGCTTCGTCTCTGCCAGGATGCTGGTAGATTCGACCTGATCGCCATTTTTAACCACAGGTTCTGCACCCGGTGGCAGGTTGTAGACCTCCCCAGACAGAATCCAGATCAAACCACCCCGCTGAGCGATGCGGGTAGTGTTGCCTTGGCGATCCTTCTTCTCCTCCGGGACTAATTCAGAGAATTTGACTTCCCCAGCCAAGTCAGATGCCACATCCTTAGCTGCCTTCTCAGTCACCTTGCGGACCCGACCCGTCACCGCCATCTCAGCAAGAATTTGCCCCAGCTTTACCGAACTGCCATCACGGGCAAATAGGATTGAGCTAGGTGGGATGGAAACGGTATGTTTTTGTCCATCGGCTGCCTCAATGGTAATGTCTACGGGTACTTCCACGATCAATGCCTCTTCCCCATGGCGAGTGCGGAAGGAGCGAGAGCGGAACTGCTTGGGCTTCAACTGCACCTTGCCAGCAAACGACGCACGAACCTGGGGTGCTAGTTCACCTGTGAACGTACCGCCCGTGTGGAACGTGCGCATGGTGAGCTGGGTACCCGGCTCCCCAATCGATTGGGCAGCAATGATACCTACCGCTTCTCCCATATCTACTAGCGACGCATGGGCAAGGCTCCAGCCATAACAGGACTGACAAACCGATCGCGTGGCTTCACAGGTGAGGGGCGACCGCACGATGATTTCTTCAATCTTCAACTTGCCCACGAGCTTTGCCATATCCCCAGAGATCGGTTGATTGCGAGGAATAACCACCTCTCCGGTCTCTGGATGCAGGACATCCTCCGCCACTACTCGACCCAACAACCGATCCTTCAGGGGAATCAGAACCCGTTCCCCATCTGTCATGCTGTGGACAGGAACGCCCCGTTGAGTTCCGCAATCAATCTCCCGGATAATTACATCCTGGGACACATCCACCAGTCGTCGGGTAAGGTAACCAGAGTCTGCCGTCCGTAGTGCAGTATCAACCAATCCCTTGCGAGCACCGTAGGAGGAAATAATATACTCTGTAACTGTCAATCCCTCACGAAAGTTGGTTTTGATGGGCAAGTCGATAATTTCCCCTTGGGGATTTGCCATCAATCCCCGCATTCCCACCAATTGACGCACCTGGGAGATATTTCCTCGTGCCCCCGAATTCATCATCATGTAGACCGAATTGAGAGGGTTATTGGTTCTGAAGTTAGACACCATCTCGTCTTTTAATTCTTCATTGGTGCCATGCCACGTATCAATTACCTTCTGAAATCGCTCCACTTCAGTGATTTCACCACGGGTATAACGAGTTTCGGTGGCTCGAATTTCTTCTTCAGCCGCCTTTAAAAGTTCTCGCTTTGTCGGGGGAACTTGTAGATCATCCACACTAATGGACACCCCTGCCCGTGTGGCAAAGCGGAATCCCATGTCTTTTAGCAAATCCGCCATCTGGGCGGTTCGCGCTGTTCCGTAATGGGTGAATGCCCAGGCAATCAAATCCCGCAGTTGTTTTTTTCCAACAATGCGGTTGTAAAACGTTGCCTTATGGTCGGGCTTTTGAACTGCATTTTGTTCTTCCATCTGAATCTCCGCCCTTAAGTAACCAACAGTGTGCTTAGTGTTGCGATCGCCCTAAACCAATGCACTGGACCATGCATTTCGGTTTTCACTCGTAGTCCCAATCCATCACCCATTAATTCAACAGAGCGTCATGAATTGTTTTGTTGTAAATTACCCGTCCCGGCGTAGTGCGGATAAATTGAGAGATCACGTTACCATCGGCATCTAGACGCACTCGACGAGACTTGTAAATTTGAGTCATCGAACCATCAGGAGCTTTTTGCTCCTCCAAAAGTTGATCCGCTCCATCTTCATCCACCACGCCATCAAACCGTACCCAAACAAAGGCATGCAGATCCACTTGTTTTTGTTCGTAGGCAACAATGGCATCATTCATGCTGGAGAAGTAGCGATCGGTAGCTGGGATCGCAGGGTTTTCAGCCGTTAAATAGTAGCAACCCAATACCATATCCTGACTGGGAGTGATAATGGGCTTGCCCGTGGCTGGTGACAACACATTATTGGAAGCCAGCATCAGTAACCGCGCCTCTGCTTGGGACTCCAGCGACAGGGGAACGTGCACCGCCATTTGGTCGCCATCAAAGTCAGCATTGAAGGCTGGGCAAACTAGGGGGTGAATTTGGATAGCCCGTCCCTCTACCAAAATCGGCTCAAAGGATTGAATCCCCAATCGGTGCAACGTTGGAGCGCGGTTGAGCAGCACCGGGTGTCCGTCAATCACTTCCTCCAAAACATCCCACACACTGGGATCATTACGCTGGATGAGTTTCTTAGCCGCCTTGATATTGTTGACCAATCCCTGCCGAATTAAGCGATGGATGACAAACGGCTGAAACAGCTCGATCGCCATTTCCCGTGGCAGTCCACACTGGTGAATTTTTAGCTTTGGTCCCACCACAATCACCGATCGTCCAGAGTAATCCACCCGCTTACCCAGCAAGTTTTGCCGGAATCGTCCTTGTTTTCCTTCAATGATGTCTGAGAGAGACTTGAGGGGACGATTGTTTGCTCCGACAACGGTACGTCCACGCCGTCCATTGTCAATCAGAGCATCCACTGCTTCTTGCAGCATCCGCTTTTCATTCCGCACAATGATCTCTGGTGCTAGGATCTCCTGGAGTCGAGCTAAACGGTTATTGCGGTTAATTACTCGGCGGTACAGGTCGTTTAGGTCGGAGGTAGCAAATCGTCCACCATCCAACTGCACCATCGGACGCAAATCGGGGGGAATCACAGGAATGACGGAAAGCACCATCATTCTGGCTTTGATTGGGTGGCGATGAAATTGTCAATGACCCGCAGGCGCTTAATCAACTTGGCACGCTTTTGTCCCTTGGCAGTGGCAATTTCCTCACGCAGTTGCTCCGCTTCAGACTCTAAATTCAAATCCTGCAACAACCGCTGCAACGCCTCTGCCCCAATGCCGACTTCCACATCCCGCAATTGGGAGTCTTCGCTGTAAAGTTGATCCTCAATCTCGATCCACTGGTCTTCCGTCAACAATTGTTTGTAGCTCAGCCCCTCATGGTTACCGGGATTTAGCACCACATACGCATTGAAATAGACAATTTGCTCGACATCGCGCAATGGCATGTCAAGTAGGATTGCCATGTAACTGGGAATACCTTTGAGATACCAAACATGGGCAACGGGTGCCGCCAACTTGATGTAGCCCATACGATGGCGGCGGACACGGGATTCTGTCACCTCTACGCCACAGCGCTCACAGACGATGCCCCGATGACGCACCCGCTTGTATTTACCACAGTGGCATTCCCAATCCTTAGCCGGACCAAAAATCCGTTCGCAAAATAAGCCATCCATTTCTGGCTTGAGCGTCCGATAGTTAATGGTTTCAGGCTTTGTGACTTCTCCAACAACCATGCCATTGGGAAGCGTGCGCTCTCCCCATTGGCGAATTCGTTCCGGAGATGCCAGACCGATTTTGACATAATCGAACCGCTGCTCTAGCTTTGGCATCACACATACTTCCTTGATCAATGGGATATGAATATTTCAGAGCACAGACAACAGACAATGCCCGATCGCGCACCGCCTGTTGTCTATGGGAGCCACTATTCTTCGACTTCTTCCATCTCATCGCGAGAAATGGACTCGTAGGTGGGGCGGGAAGGCGTACGACGAGCACCCACATCCGCCATTAGGTCGATTTCGACATCACGACTGGTGCCGTCTTCACGAGTTTCCAGCTTGTGGGCAGCAATATCTAAACAGAGGGATTGCAACTCTCGCATCAACACCTTAAAAGACTCTGGTGTGCCCGGACGGGGAATCGCCTTGCCCTTGACGATCGCATTCAACGCCTCATTACGTCCCTGCATATCGTCCGATTTTACTGTCAGCAGTTCTTGGAGGATATAGGCTGCACCAAAGGCTTCTAGCGCCCACACTTCCATTTCCCCGAAGCGCTGTCCACCTTGCTGCGCCTTACCCCCCAGGGGTTGCTGAGTTACCAACGAGTAGGGACCCGTCGAGCGAGCGTGGATCTTATCATCCACCAAGTGCACCAGTTTTAGCATGTAGGCTTTACCCACCGTGACCGGGCGATCGAAGGGTTCTCCACTGCGACCATCAAACACCTGGATTTTGCCCGGATTCTCTGGGTCAAACACCCAACCACGCCCGGTCATTTCCCGTGCCTCCATCAGCTTGGCATGGGTAGTCAGACGCGAAGCTTCCTCGCCATGCATCTCATCAAACGGGGTCATCTTAAATCGAACCCCCAGATTTTCCCCTGCCCAGCCCAAGAGACACTCAAACACCTGACCTACATTCATCCGAGACGGCACCCCCAAGGGGTTAAGCACAATGTCAACCGGACTACCATCGGGCAAATAGGGCATGTCTTCAATCGACAGAATTCGAGAAATAATCCCCTTGTTGCCGTGGCGTCCCGCCATTTTGTCGCCCACCTGGATCTTGCGCTTTTGAGCCACATAGACTCGCACCACCATGTTGGCTCCTGGCGGCAACTCATCGCCCTGCTCACGGGTAAACACCCGGACGTCTACCACCCGTCCCTTCTCACCATTGGGGACTCGCAGGGAGTTATCGCGCACATCCCGCGCCTTTTCACCAAAGATGGCACGGAGCAGTTTCTCTTCTGGAGGTTGATCTGACTCACCCTTGGGCGTCACCTTACCAACCAGAATGTCTCCCGATTCTACCCAGGCACCGATGCGGATAATGCCCGTCTCATCCAACTGACGCAACGCATCTTCCCCGACGTTCGGAATCTCTCGCGTAATCTCTTCAGGTCCGAGCTTGGTCTGCCGGGCTTCGATTTCGTACTTCTCAATGTGAATTGAGGTGTAAACATCGTCGTAAACCAAGCGCTCACTGATCAAGATGGCGTCTTCGTAGTTGTAGCCTTCCCAGGGCATGTATGCCACGGTGACATTTTGTCCCAAAGCGATTTCACCACCTTCAGTAGCCGAGCCATCGGCGAGGATCTGACCTGCCAATACCCGATCGCCCGCAAACACAATCGGACGTTGATTGAGGCAAGTATCTTGGTTCGATCGCTGGTACTTTTGAATCAAATATTCCTGCTCTCGTCCCTCTTCACTGCGCACTCGAATCCGGCTGGCATCCACATAGGTAACTTCCCCGTCAAATCGACTAACAATGACCATGCCAGAATCTCGTGCTGCCTGAGCCTCCAACCCTGTTCCCACTAAGGGGCGCTCTGGTCGGAGCAAGGGCACTGCCTGCCGTTGCATGTTAGAACCCATCAGCGCTCGGTTAGCATCGTCATGCTCCAGGAACGGAATCAGGGATGTTGCCACCGAAATAATTTGCACTGGCGAGACAGCTACATAGTCCACCTCAATTGGAGTTGTGGTCGTAAAGTCTTGCCGATAGCGTACAGGAACTTGATCCCCCATAATGTAACGATCTTCATTGACTGGGATATCCCCCGGTGCAACTCGCAGATCGTCTTCCTCATCCGCCGTCATGTAGAGGGGAGGGGAATCCTTTTGGACTCGCCCGTTTTCAACTGGGTAGAAAGGAGTTTCGATAAAGCCGTAGGCATTAACCCGTGCGTGGGTTGCCAACGAACCAATCAAACCCGCATTAGGACCTTCCGGAGTCTCGATCGGACAAATACGTCCATAGTGGGAGGGGTGAATATCTCGCACCGCGAAGCCCGCTCGTTCACGGGTTAACCCACCCGGACCCAGAGCACTGAGTCGGCGCTTGTGGGTCAACTCAGCGAGGGGATTGGTTTGATCCATAAACTGGGAAAGCTGAGATGACCCAAAAATTCCTTGATCGCTGCCACTAACGGCTTGGGGTTGACCAACGATGCGGGAGTGAGGGAATCTGCATCCGATACAGTCATGCGCTCTCGAATGATCCGCTCTAGACGGTTTAAGCCAACCCGCACCTGATTTTGTAGCAATTCCCCGACCGAGCGAACTCGACGATTGCCCAGGTGATCGATATCATCGACGTTGCCGATGTCGTACTCCAGGTTAATCAGGTAGTCGATCGCTGCCAAAATATCTTTAGGCGTCAAGATACGAGTGGCTTCAGGTACGCTCAGTCTGAGTTTGCGGTTGAGCTTGTAACGTCCAACTCGTCCCAAGTCGTAGCGCTTGGGATCAAAAATCGCGAGTCGAGCAACTGCTGCCCGCCTGATACGGTAGGAGGTTCCCCAGGACGGAGCTTACGGTATAGCTCCATCAGCGCTTCTTCTTCGCTAAACTGCCCCTCTTTCTCAATGGTTTTCTGAAAGTATTCTGGGTGCCGCAGCTCATCAAAAATTTCCCCATCGCTCAAGCCCAATGCCTTCAGAAGCACCTGAGCCGACAATTTACGGGTTTTGTCAATCCGCACCCAGACCAGGTCGTTTTTGTCCGTTTCAAACTTTAACCAAGCACCGCGGTTGGGAATCAAGCTGGCATTGTAAGTACGGCGTCCGTTTTTGTCCGTTTCCGCTTTGTAGTAAACCCCAGGGCTACGGACAATTTGATTGACGATTACCCGTTCAGCGCCGTTAATAATAAACGTACCCCGATCGGTCATCAACGGCAGATCGCCAATAAATACCTCTTGCTCTTTGATCTCCCCTGTCTCTTTGTTGATCAAGCGGGTTGGAACATACATCTGGACAGCGTAGGTGCTATCTCGTCGCTTTGCCTCGTCCACATCATATTTGGGACGCTTGAGCTTGTAATTTTTTCCAAGAAAATGGAGTTCTAGCTTGCCAGTGTAGTCAGTGATAGGGGAAAAACTGTCTAATTCTTCAATTAACCCTTCCTCTAGGAACCAACGGAAGCTTGCTCTTTGAATTTCAACTAAGTCGGGCAGCGTAAAGTTGATGGTGGATTGAGTCAAGTTAGTCATGCGTCTCCTCGATCGATCGCACTCAAGGCGGGTGCTTGATACTACAATATATTGAATTATTTGTCAACGAAAAAGTCAGTCCTCTATTGAGAGGACTGAAATGTCAAATTTGAAAGAAACAAAGTGTAAGTTTGAGTGCTAAGCGTTTCAATGTATCGCTGGCGGGTTGGCGACTTGCAAAAGCTAATACTTCTAGTCTATGGGACTAGACTGACATGAAACATCATTAAGCTATGGAATTTAATAATGTTTTCAACTTCTTTGGCAAACCAAGGAACACTTTGGTTTGTTGATGAAGCAATTGACAATATTTATCTAGTATGCCTTAGATTATCTAGGTTGTGTTGAAATCAAACCGCAGAGGGCAAATTGAATAGGTGACAAGCATTTTCGGTTGTTTGAGTCGCGATCGCCTCTACGGCAACCCCCCGCAGCACCGCCAATCGCTCCGCCACGTAGCGAACGTAGGCGGGCTGATTGCGCCGATCGCCTCGCTTGGGCACCGGAGCCAAAAACGGGCAATCAGTTTCGATCAGTAGGCGATCGGTCGGAACCATCTGGGCGGATTCATGGACATGAGCTGCATTCTTAAAAGTAACAATTCCACTGAAGCTGATGTGTAACCCCAGATCGAGGAACCACTGGGTTTCCTCGGGAGTACCACTCCAACAGTGCATTACACCAGCGACCCGTCCACTTTTTTGCCAAACCGATTTGAGTAAATCTGCCATCGCTGCCGCTGCCTCTCGGCAATGGATAATCACCGGCAGACCCAACTGGCGGGCGATCGAGAGCTGGGTCTCAAACGCTTGGAACTGCTGCCCGTGGTTATCGGCTTTGTAAAAATCTAACCCAGTCTCGCCGATCGCCACGACTCGCGAATCAGAACTGGCTAGCGCCAAAATTTGCTCAGCGGATCGAGTGGTCCACTTGTCCGTATCCAACGGATGTAACCCCACCGCAAATGATAACTCCGGGAAGCGATCGGCAATCGCACGAATCCCATCGAATTCGGTTGGGTCCACACAGGAGTGCACCAAACGAACCACTCCCGCTTCGCGCCACTGCTGGGCAATAGCGTCTAAGTCGGGCTGAAATGCATCAAAATTGAGATGGACGTGGGTATCAACCAGTTGCATGCTCGATTACCGGAACGCTTGAACCACAAAACCGATTTAATACCCAGGCTACAAACCTATTGATTAAGGTCTAGCTCTCGCTGGTTACTTCAGCCGCCGTTGGCGCATCTACAGTTGCCACAGTGGTACCAGCCACCGGGCTGGGTTGGTGCTTTTTCAAGACTTTGCTTAACTGAGCCTTTTTACGAGCGCCATTGTTTGGGTGGAGGACACCTTGCTTCACCGCCTTATCGATTTTGCTATAAGCAGCAGACATGCGCTTTTGCACCTCTTCCAGCGATTCCTCGGTGGGGCTAGCGGAATGGGCAGCGATCGCCGTTAGATACCGCTTCATCAAGGTTTTAACCGCAGACTTGTAGGATTTGTTGCGCAGGCGGTTGCGCTCTGCGATCTGAATACGCTTAATTGCAGACTTATTGTTTGCCACAGCCGACTCTTCTTTAGAAACTTCTGGTAAACAATTATAGTAACGAATTATTTGCACAACCAGCTAAAAAAATCAGCCATCCGCTATTGATGGGATACATAATCCTCTAAAAATCCAGGTTAAGCTAAAGAAGTCAGGAGTTTGATATCTGTTTTTATGGCATTGAATTCCTCACCTTGGCAGTTCTCCTCCCTTAGCCTTTCAACTTTTGGTGGCAATGCTACGAATTATTACTCAACGATCTGAGGCACTAGCTGAGTTGCGCCGGATCTGCGATCGCACTCATGATGAACAGATGATGCATAAGGAGGCAACTGTTCAGCAGGTGCTTCAAGATGTCAAACGCAAAGGCGATCGCTCTCTTTTGCACTACACCGAAGAGTTCGATCAAGTCACATTACGAGCGGACGAGTTGCGCGTCAGCGGTTCCGAGTTAGATGCTGCTTACCAGCAGGTTTCCAAGGATCTCCTCAATGCCATTCGTCTAGCCTGTAAGAATGTCGAAGCATTTCATCTCCAGCGTGTTCCTCGCAGTTGGGTAATATTTGGTGATCAAGAGGTTGTACTGGGGAAACGAGTCAGTCCGGTCGATCGGGCAGGGCTTTATATTCCAGGTGGGCAGGCAGCTATCCCAGCACCATTATTATGAATGCGATTCCGGCGAAGGTGGCACAAGTGCCCCGAATTGTCATTACCACCCCCCCTTCTCCCGATAAGAGTGTCAATCCAGCCGTATTAGTGGCAGCCCAAGAAGCTGGGGTCTCTGAGATCTATCGAGTCGGGGGAGCACAAGCGATCGCCGCCCTTGCCTACGGCACCGAGACTATTCCCAAGGTCGATGTGGTGGCGGGACCTGGCAACATTTATGTCACCCTTGCTAAAAAGTTTGTCTATGGCACCGTGGGGATTGACTCTCTGGCGGGACCCTCAGAAGTGTTGATCATTGCTGACTCCACGGCTAACCCAACCTATCTTGCGGCTGATTTGCTTGCCCAGGCAGAGCACGATTCGATGGCAGCCGCCATTTTGTTGACCACCGATGCGACGTTGGCTCGACAAGTTGTCGCTCAAGTAGACGAGCAATTGCTAAATCATCCTCGGCGTTTATTAACCGAGAAGGCGATCGCCCATTACGGCTTAGTCGTGGTGGTTGATTCGCTGACAACTGCGGCGGAGTTGTCCAATGAATTTGCCCCAGAACATTTAGAGTTGGCGATCGCCGATCCTTGGGCACTTCTAGAAGGGATTCGCCACGCGGGAGCAATCTTTTTGGGGCATTCCACTCCTGAGGCAGTAGGGGATTACATTGCGGGACCTAGCCATACCTTGCCCACTTCAGGCTCGGCTCGCTATGCCTCTGCCTTGGGGGTAGAAACATTTATGAAGCACTCTAGCCTGATCCATTACTCTCCAGCCGCTCTACAATCGGTAGCACAGGCGATTGATACGTTGGCAACGGCGGAAGGACTGCACTCCCACGCTGAGTCAGTCCGATTGCGAGTCCAAGACCAATTGGAAACTGAAGGCTAATCATGTCTGCTATGTGGCAATTATGTGGCGATCGGTTTCATTGCGCCTAAGTCGCAATCTGAAAAGCAATCTATGCCCCCCAAAAAACCATGTTAAAAAAAGTTTTGGTAGCGATCGATGAATCTGATCGATCCGCGCAGGTTGTTAGTGGATTGCATCAACTTGTCCTCACTTCGGAGACTACCGTCATCCTGGCCCACGTCATTCCCACAACTGTCGAGAGTCTGGACATTGCCAGCGATCGACCCGTCACTGAATTAGAAGATCTATCCAGTGCCCATCTAGAGCAATTGAAAGCCTATCAAATGAGTTTGGCGTGCCCAAGCCAACTTGAGGTGGTTAGTGGCGACCCAGCCGAGGAAATCATCCGGCTTGCGCACATTTATCAGGCAGACTTAGTTGTGATGGGAAGCCGTGGACTAACAGGGCTTGATCGAGTGTTGCAGGGGTCAGTCAGCAGCCAAGTCGTTGTAGAAGCGCCCTGCTCAGTGTTGGTGATCAAAAACGAGCTTAACTAACCACCCCTCAATGCATCCATTAGGGAGTTTTGGAACCCAGAAACAGGCGGAGGCGGGTCAAGCTGAGGGTTTGACCCAAGCCAAGGGGTAACAGGGAGACTCCTTCGAGGCAAGACTGCACCCAGCCCTCTCCCCAATACCACTCGTGGAAGCCATCAACACCCTGACTCATTAGTAATCGCAGGGCGTTTAACTCAGCCAGCTCGACATTATGCTGAATCGCGATCGGACCCACCCATCCTGTAAAAATGATGCCGGGCTGTAGCTGCTCAGGCAGTCCCTCTGAAAACGTTTGGGGCCATAACCACTGGCGAAAGCAATCGGGTCGCAACAAGCTATCGCGAATCACTGCTTCGGACGCTTCAACCTCGATTCTTAAATTACTTCGCTGAAAGCTACCCAGCATAATCAATTCCGCTGTAAGAAGCGCATCCCTTAGTAAACTGGTTCCCTCACCCCGTCGCAGACACTCTCTTTGACAAACTAACTCAAAGACTTAGAACCCTTGTCTCTCCCTATTCCTCTGGCTCGATCGTACTACTAAGCCATGGGCATTCAAAGTTTCACTGTAGAATTCTGCATGCTCTTGGGCGCAGGTAATCACGAGGGCAACCCCATTGGTGTGTGCCTCCATCATAATGCTGACAGCTTGGGGGACGGTCAGACTCGCCACCGTCTTAATGAGAACCTCAACCACGTACTCCATCGAGTTGTAGTCATCGTTGTGCAGAAGAACTCGATATCGAGGCGCTAGCTTACCCGCTGTTGAACGTTGTTCAATAACCTCAACTGACACAGCTTTATTCCTTACAGTATTACTAATCAATCGATTGGGGATGTACAGGGATGAACCTGAATCTGGCGGACAATCATCCTTGATACATACCTTCACTATTTATAACATTTCTAATTACGTTTTAGAACGATCGCTGCCTGTACAACGCAGAACCTTACCCTACCAACCCGCCTAGGCATCAACTGTTGTACGGATGTTGCCCAGTATACTAGGGTAGACATACCACCCTAGTAAAAGCTGCTGCTGGGAGTTAGGCGAATTCGTCCGGCGTCCATCTCAGACATCAACAGTTCCAACGCTTCATAATCCACATCAGAAATGTAACCCAAACGGGTTAACTCGCAGTTAATTCCATTCTCGATGTCAGGAGTTAACTGTTTTGTGTAAAGCGCTTTTTCTACTAATTTGCGGATGATATGGGTGGTTTTCATAGAAATGCGATCGTGTAAGGAGATAGGAGTGAATCAACCAAATTTTCCATTGACTCAACCCACGAGGAAGTGATTTGGAATCCCCCTATCGAGTGATTTGAATCACTCCATTCCCTAATGGCAGACAAGCAAGCAGGGTTTTGTCAAAATCAAAAAGGATTTATAAGTAAAGAAATTGCGTCTTTGTCTGAAATTTTATCACCTACATTCCGTCTGAATAATTACAAGATTGAATAATTTTCTTTAACAAGGGGAATGCCCACCCCTACCAAACATCCAACTGGGTAACAGCAATCTCCTGAAACTTGGTCTCAAAAACTGTTCATCCTATGTTCAATTATTTGTACTGCTAAGCGATGGAGATGGAAGGTTTATTCGCTGATTTTGCCCAGACTTCCACCTTCAAAAGGATGTTAAGAAAAATGTCTTTTGGTGCTTTTTGATACTTTATGGCGAAAATACCTGCTCGACACCTTTAAAGTGGAGGTTTGTTGAAAATTGTTACGACCATTGGGACGTTTCATAGAGTCAATCAAGGTGCATTCGATATAGTTGAAGCATCGACACTCGTAGAAGGCTGAGAATTTGTGGTCGTTGCAGTTGAAACGTTACTAACTTCCAATATTTCCAAGCCAGCTCGCTATTTAGGAAATGAATTGGGGGCAGTTCACAAACCCTGGGGGTCGGCAGTGGTACGGTGGGCGTTGACCTACCCAGAGATTTATGAAGTGGGGGCGTCCAACCTTGGACACATCATTTTGTATAGCATTCTTAATGCCCAACCCCGTCAGTTGTGCGATCGCGCCTATTTACCCGCCGCAGATCTTGCCACTCAGCTCCGGGCAACCAAGACTCCTTTATTTGCAGTAGAGTCTAAGCGATCGCTCACCGATTTTGACATTTTAGGATTTAGCCTCAGTTATGAGTTGGGAGCCACCAACATTTTAGAGATGTTGAGCCTTGCCCATGTCCCCCTAACTTGGCAGGAGCGGAATGCTTTAGGAGCGTGGGACGTGTCTACAGGTAGTTATCCATTGATCTTTGCCGGTGGGCAAACGGCTACGTCTAATCCAGAACCCTATGCCGACTTTTTTGACTTTATTGCACTAGGCGATGGGGAAGAGCTACTGCCCGAAATTGGACTGGTGATTGAGGAAGGAAAGGCAGCAGGGTTAAGCCGAGAAGCATTGTTACTTGATCTAGCCCAGGTGCCTGGCGTCTATGTGCCTCGGTTCTACGATCTGACAACGGAGGGGGATGTTCGTCCTAACCGCTCTGATGTGCCAACTCGCATTCTGCGACGAGTCGCCACTCCCATTCCTGCCTATTCCATCGGACTGGTTCCCTACGTGGAAACCGTACACGATCGACTGACGATCGAAATTCGCCGAGGTTGTACCCGGGGGTGTCGCTTTTGCCAACCGGGCATGTTGACCCGCCCCGCACGGGATGTCGCTCCGGAGGCGGTGGTGGAGGCGATCGAAACAGGCATGCGAGCAACAGGATACAACGAATTTTCGTTGCTTTCCCTCAGTTGTTCTGACTATCTCGCCCTACCCGCTGTGGGTATGGAGATTAAGAATCGGTTGAAGTCTGAAAACGTGTCGCTTTCCCTGCCCAGCCAACGGGTCGATCGCTTTGATGAAACGATCGCCAACATTTTGGGGGGGATGCGACAGGGAGGCTTGACCTTTGCGCCAGAAGCAGGCACCCAGCGGTTGCGCGATATTGTTAATAAGGGCTTGACCAACGACGAGCTTTTACGCGGTATCAAAACAGCCTATGAACAAGGGTGGGATCGGGTCAAACTCTATTTCATGATTGGGTTACCTGGGGAAACGGATGGTGATGTCCTAGGAATTGCCGAAACCATTCGCTGGCTGCAACAGGAATGCCGTCTCCAGGGCAGGAAGCCCCTCAGCTTTAATGTGACCATCTCCAACTTCACCCCCAAGCCCCACACCCCCTTCCAGTGGCACTCGGCGGCAGCCGCAGAGTTTGAGCGCAAACAACGGTTGCTACGCCAAGAGTTTCGGACAATTCGTGGGGTCAAGGCAAGCTTTACTGATGTCCGGATTTCTGCAATGGAGGATTTTGTTGGGCGGGGCGATCGCCGCTTAGGACAGGTGGTGCGTCGTGCTTGGGAACTGGGTGCGGGCATGGATTCGTGGTGGGAGAGCCTGGAGCAAGCCTTCACAGCCTGGACTGAGGCGATCGCCGAAGCAGGATTGACTTGGAAGTATCGTCAGATCGAACAGGGGGAATGGAATCTATTCCAAGCCGCTGCTCCCACGCCGATAGAGGCTTCCGCCCAGCAGCTTGAAGAAGCGTCCGCCAACCTACTCGCTCGGCTCAACGCTCCCTTACCTTGGGATCACATCGACACGGGCATTACCAAACAGTGGCTCAAAGCCGATCTAGAACGGGCGTTAGCAGCGGCAACGGTGCCTGACTGTTCCTTTGACGGCTGTTCCCATTGCGGAGTGTGTGGGGCAGATTTTGGGCATAACGTGGTGATTAATCCCCCCGCCATTCCAGCATTTGAGGGGCAGTTTGTACCTAATCAGACCCGTGTCCAACGCTGGCGAGTCTGGTTTGGCAAGCAGCAGGATATGGCATTGGTTAGCCACCTTGATCTACTGCGTCTGTTTGATCGAGCCGTACGGCGGGCTGCCCTACCGATTTCATTCACCAGTGGCTTTCATCCAAGTCCGCGTATTTCTCCTGCCAATGCCCTTTCCTTGGGCGCAACCAGTGAGGGAGAAATTGTTGATTTTGAGTTGACTGAGTCCATCGCTCAACAGGAATTTTACGATCGCCTCACTGCCCAATTGCCCAACACCATCCCTATTTACCGCATCGAGTCCATTCCCTTGGCGGCACCCTCCGCCACCCATACCCTCGAACAAGCCGACTATTTAATCTTTCTTGATGCTTTAGATGAGTTGGGTAACGAAATTCCGGATGCCGAGTGGCAAACCTGGATTAATGCAATTATGGCGATCGATACAATTCAAGTTGAACAGATCAGTAAATCTGGAAAAGTGCGACTAGTCAACTTGCGCGATCGTCTAGTTACGCTAGAGTGGGTAGGGGTAACGTCTTTACCTCTGCGCCAATTTAGTGCGGCTCTCAGGGATACATCATCGATCGCCCTGCATTATCGCGGAAGCTGTCGGAATGATGGGACGCTCCTTCGACCTGAACATATTGTTCAAATGCTAGAACACGTGGCTTATCGTCCGTTTCAATTGCGGCACATCCATCGCCAATGCTTAATCTTGGCTGAGGATGCTAAAGCAACTTGATCGAACGCAGACTTCTTTTTCATAAATTGTTTGATTCCCATAGCGCTTTTGTTTCTCCGCGCTATAATGCTTTTCTAAAGAAGCTTTTAGGATTAGCACCCACAAGTTGCTAGGGGGTTCGTCAGCAACAGTGGGGCTGAGCCGCTTCTGTAAGGTTTTGTTTGATCTCGATTTGGTTGATGTCTTGCTTAAACGAGCAGGCGTCACGCTGAGGATCGTGTACTAACTGAGTCCAACTGCCCTAAACCGCTGTGGCGTAACACGATGTTACGCGTAGGTAGTGTAGGTAGCGCAGTTTTCTCCCCTGCTATGTCGAAAATTTTGTCACTAATTGACATTTCATTAATTGGCATCGTTGAGAGCAACTCTTAGAGGGTGAGTGCTTCCATGATTTAAATTTTGAGGAAATTGAATGTCTAAGCAAATCATTATTGCTGAACAACATCGAATCGCGGCTGTTTTTTCGGAAGACCAGATTCAAGAATTGATTGTAGCAACTGGAACTCACCAGGTGGGCGATGTATACCTGGGGGTAGTTGAAAATGTATTGCCTGGCATTGATGCGGCATTTGTCAATATTGGTGATCCGGAGCGGAACGGGTTTATTCACGTCAGCGACTTAGGTCCCCTGCGCCTAAGACGGGCGGCGGGTTCAATCACCGAATTGCTTGCCCCTCAACAAAAAGTGCTGGTGCAAGTGATGAAGGAGCCTACGGGCAACAAGGGTCCGCGATTGACGGGTAACGTTAGCCTGCCAGGGCGCTATTTAGTCCTTATGCCCTTCGGGCGGGGGGTAAATCTATCTCGGCGGATTCGCAATGAAAATGAACGGAATCGACTGCGGGCATTGGCAATCTTGCTCAAACCTGCGGGAATGGGACTACTGGTGCGCACGAGGCGGAAGGGGTGGGCGAGGAAGCCATTATCGAAGATTTAGAAGGGCTGCAACGGCAGTGGGAAAGTGTGCAGCAGGAGGCGATCGCCACACGTCCTCCCAGTTTGCTCAATCGAGATGACGATTTCATTCAAAAGGTTTTACGCGATGTCTACAGCGGAGATGTCAATCGCATCGTTGTAGACTCTCACACCGGGATGAAGCGGGTCAAGCAGCATCTGGTCAATTGGAATGGCGGGCGCACTCCTCAGGGGGTGCTGGTCGATCAACACCGCGATCGCGCCTCTATTTTGGAATACTTCCGGGTCAATGCAGCGATTCGAGAAGCCCTAAAGCCAAGGGTAGATTTGCCGTCGGGGGGATATATCATCATCGAGCGCACCGAAGCTCTAACGGTAATCGATGTTAACTCTGGCTCATTTACGCGATCGGCAACCGCCCGTGAGACCGTCCTGTGGACTAACTGTGAAGCGGCATCCGAAATTGCTCGTCAACTGCGATTACGCAACATTGCTGGTGTGATTGTGGTGGACTTCATTGATATGGACGCTCGCCGTGACCAACTCCAAGTCCTGGAAAACTTCAACAAGGCACTCCGATCTGACAAAGCCAGACCGCAAATTGCTCAGCTAACCGAGTTGGGCTTAGTCGAGCTTACCCGTAAGCGGCAAGGGCAAAATATCTACGAGTTATTTGGACGCGCCTGCTCCACCTGCGGAGGGATTGGGCATCTGGTACATCTGCCGGGTGAGCACGATCGTGCCACTCCAGACCCCGTAGAGGCAAACCGAGTCACCCTAGCCACCCAAGCGCGTATAGCGCCCCCGCCGCCAACGTGGGAGGAAGGGGGGGACGACCTCGATCCATCCGCCGATCTACAAGAACTAGATTTGCTCAACCACCCCAGCTATCAGGAGCGGAGTAAAACCGATCGTCGTCGTCGTCGCAGCCGAGGACGATTGGGCGAACCCCCGCTCAAGCCGATTTTGACACGGACAGGGACTGAGGCAGAGGTAGAGCCTGAGCCTGCGATCGACGAAACTACCCCAGAGGAAACTCCTATTCCAACCCTACCGGTTCGGGAAGTTCGGTTAGATCGACAAGAACGCAATAATCGCACCTCCAATCGGCGAGAAAAACCACCGGCTGAGCCACCCCAAGTGGTGGCAGTGGAGATGACTCCAGAGGAGCAAGACATTTACGCTCTGATGGGAATTTCACCCCTGGTTTTGACAACAGAATCGATTAAAGATCCCAAAGCTGTAATCGTAACAGTTACTCTACCAGGCGAAGCCCCTGTGCTTCCCAATGGCTCGGTTTCACCAGAAAAAGCGATAGCCTCACCAGATGCAGTCGAACCTGTGCAACCATCCCTCAATGGGCAAGAAGTAGTGGCAGAAGTAGCCGTTGTAGAGCCAGTTACACCAGAACCAGTGGCTGATGTTGTTGGCGAAGATCCAGACATGGCAGAAGAGTTAAATGGGGATGACGGCGTAGCAAATCGCCGCCGCCGCCGCCGCCGCTCATCGAGCGTAACAGACTCTCCAGCCGATTAGATTTCACTAAAGCAAATGACCGCAAAGTCATATGCCGAGAAGGCATTCTCACTTAATCCTGACGCTACTTGGATTGCAGGAGTTGATGAGGTGGGTCGAGGGGCATTGTTTGGACCAGTTGTGGCAGCAGCAGTTATCTTACCTGGGGCTGCTACAGATGTCCTCATCAATGCGGGAGTCACCGACAGCAAACAACTCACCCCACTCCAACGAGAGCGCTTGATTCAGCTAATTTACGCTGAAGCGATCGACTGTCGGATTGGCATTAGCTCCGTCCGGGAAATCGATCGCTTTAATATTTTGAATGCGTCCTTGCTGGCTATGCGACGAGCGATTTCGCGCCTACAGCCTCAGCCAACCCTCTGTTTGATCGACGGCAATCAATCAATTCCAGAATTGGCGATCGCTCAGCAGGCTCTCATCAAAGGAGACCAACACTGTCTGCCAATTGCCGCCGCCAGTATTGTTGCTAAGGTATGGCGCGATCGCTTGATGGTGCGGCTTGCTCAGACCTATCCAGGATATGATCTGGGGCACAACAAGGGCTATGGCACCGCGAAGCACCGCCAAGCGTTAGCCAAGCTAGGAGCTTCGCATCAACATCGCAAATCGTTTCGTCCCTGCCACTGATGGAGATAGGCAGTGGAGACGATCAACTAAATCATGCAATTGGACTATTGGAGGATAGCTGGGGAATGACTGTAGGGCGATCGCTCAACTCAGCAGTCTGGTCTGAAACCCAGCGACGATAATCTGACAATAGTTGGTGCATGAGTCGTTGTTTGATTGTCAACAACACACTTCGGAGTAACCCATTGCCTGTTGCCTCTAGCAGGTATTTTGGAGTCATCCAAAATGCCGGCGGCAATTCAACATTCACTTCTAGGTCCGCTCGTCCAACTAGGCGAGTTGTCAAGTCTTGATGTTGAGGCATCAGTTGTCCGACAAGGACTAACTGAAACCGTTGATTGACGTACTCAACGCCCCGGATCTCGCAGCCAGTCGATCGAATGTAAATCGTTCCCAGTGAATCCGCCCATACCCGCACATCCACAGTCGGCTGAAGGCTAAGCGCCAAAAAACGTAGCGGACGCATCTTCAATCGAAAGTGTTCTGCATCTAATTGCTCAACTCGATCGGGATCGGTCAAGGCTTGAATTAAGCGTTGGGGCTGTCGTAGGTAGTGCTGAATTGGGATAGGCTGTTCAGTAACGACTAACTCAGCCAGTTGGGATGCCACGAATCGAGCTTGCATTAAGGTGAGGAATAAATTTGCTTCTCCTTTAAATCTATAGGAAAAAATCACATTGTTTCCAAGGAAACACCCTTGATTTCAACGTAGAAAGAATTTATCGCCGATTTAGTTCGGTCATCTTAGTGAATTATTCGTTTATTCAACGTTGAAATCAGTCCCTCACGTTGCAAATTTTTCCATTAGACGTACCAGCCCTGCATACCTCCGGCAGGGTCGTTATTGTCCCAGAATTCAAGGGTTATATTACGATGATTGATTCGATCGCCTACCTAGGACCTGCTGGAACCTACGCTGAGATGGCTGCTATCAATTACGCCACTCACATAAACCAATCCCAACCCCTCTCTCTGTTGCCCTACCCTACAATTGCCCAAAGCCTACAAGCAGTCGCCATGGGGAACGCACAACTTGCAGTTGTGCCAGTCGAGAACTCCATTGAGGGCAGTGTAACATTTACCCTAGACACTCTATGGCAACTAGACCAACTGCAAATTCAGCAAGCCCTAGTACTTCCCATCACCCATGAGCTGCTATCCTATGCCCCGGCCTTAGAAGCTATTGAAGTGATCTATTCCCATCCACAAGCGCTAGCCCAGTGCCAAGGGTGGCTAGAGAAATACTTGCCAGATGCGTTGCTAGTTCCAACAAACTCGACCACTGAAGCCGTTCAGTATCTATCTAATCATCTCAAAGCAGGGGCGATCGCTTCCCAGCGTGCTGCTCAGCTCTACCAGGTTCCCATCCTAGTGAACTCTGTAAACGATCGTCCTGACAACTGTACTCGATTTTGGACACTAGGGTTGCAACCCTCATCAGAGGGGAGTCACACATCACTCGCTTTCAGCTTTCCAGCCAACTTGCCAGGCGCTCTAGCCAAAGCACTCCAGATCTTTGCAGCTCGCAATATCAATTTGAGCCGCATTGAATCTCGCCCAACCAAACGATCGCTTGGTGAATATCTCTTTTATCGATATCGAAACCAACATTCATGACGCTGCGGTTGGTTCAGCCTTGGCAGAACTCAGGCAATGTACTGAAACCCTCAAGATCTTTGGCAGCTACACTATTCTTCCAATCAGACCACAGGAATAGCAGGTACTCAGCTAAAGGCATCCTTATTAAAGGCGTCTTTTAAAGCCGTTCGGGCAGCCAGATGATTACGAGTAGAGGTGAGGATTTCAGCTTCACGGTGGAGTCGAGCAGTTGTATCTTGCATCTCCAGGAGAGACTGCTGCTCAAGCGCTACTCCGTTTAAGTAACTTGCGATCCAGTACGATAACTCTATTGGCAAATCTGGCACATCATCAGGTAACTCGATCGGTTGACCAGTCAGCTTTGCCGACAAATGAACTACATCTCGTAGCAATTGGTCTACCTCGGTCGATAGGGTTTTAAGATCTTGATCTGTCGAGTTGTCCTCGATCCATTCAACCAACCCGACATGATAAGGCTTCTCTCGAACGTATTCCAACACCCGAAACCGCTGTTGACCCAATGTCATCACTCTCATCCGATCATCGGGTAACCGTTGACAGTGAATCATTTCGGCACAACAGCCGACACCCGATACTCTGCCATCAGTTGGATTTACCATCAAAACTCCAAAGCGGCGATCGCTTTGGAGGATGGTATTCATCATGATGCGATAACGAAATTCAAAAATATGAAGTGGGAGCTTTCTACCTGGAAAAAGCACAACTTCAGGTAGTGGAAAAAGGGGAAGTTCTCGAACTGCAACTGACGAAGAAAATGCCATCTCGATCTCAATCCTGCGGAGGGTCAATAGACACTAAACCTGACAAACCATTTCGCCAAAGTCGAACAAAAACAAGCAAAAATCCTTTGTCAAGTTTAGCGTATTGTCCCGTGATGAGGCGAGGAATCAAGTGCTTAAAGCTTCACTTCAATGTCTACGCCCGCTGGCAAATCCAACTTCATGAGCGCGTCGATCGTCTTGGAAGACGGTTGATAGATATCGATGATGCGACGATGAGTGCGAGTCTCAAAATGTTCGCGAGAATCCTTATCAACGTGGGGGGAACGTAGAACACAATAGATCCGGCGTTTTGTTGGTAAAGGAATTGGTCCAATCGCAGTAGCATTAGTACGGTTCGCAGTATCGACGATCTTTTCACAGGACGTATCAAGCAAGCGGCGATCAAATGCTTTCAACCGGATACGAATTTTTTGCTGTTGGATAGTTGCCATGGCTTTGGTAATGTCTCAAGTTTTCAAGGTTCATACAAGCTTTACGGTGCAATCGGCTGTCAGCAGGAAACCGCCCCCCATTGCATTGGTTCAGGCAGATAAATCAGCAGTCAATCCTTCGATCGACTGCTGATCAAAAAACAGAAGTCACGCAGAGAAGCGACTCAGCTACTTTAGAATCTTAGAGACAACGCCTGCCCCAATCGTGCGTCCTCCCTCACGAATCGCAAATCGCATTCCTTGCTCAATGGCAATTGGGCTAATCAACTCAACCGTCATTTTGATGCGATCGCCTGGCATGACCATCTCCGTATCCACCCCTTCGTCAGAGGTGAAGGCTTTGATTGTGCCAGTCACATCAGTTGTTCTCACATAAAACTGAGGACGGTAACCAGCAAAGAACGGCGTCTTACGCCCACCCTCTTTGTCTGTTAGCACATAGACTTCACCCTCAAATTCAGTGTGGGGAGTAATGCTACCTGGCTTTGCCAGCACCATGCCACGTTCGATGTCTTCTTTCTTGACACCCCGCAACAGCAGACCAGCATTATCACCAGCCACCCCTTCATCGAGAGATTTTCTAAACATCTCAATTCCAGTTACCGTCACCTTAATGGTTGGCTTGAGCCCGACCATCTCGACTTCCTCACCCGTTTTGACCTTACCCCGCTCAATTCGACCCGTAGCGACCGTACCACGACCCGTGATGGAGAATACGTCCTCGATCGCCATCAAGAATGGCTTATCGATATCCCGCTCAGGGGTAGGAATGAACGAATCGACAGCATCCATCAATTCATAGATCTTGTCAACCCACTCATTGTCGCCACGCTGGGTCTTAGGATTGCTGACCATTGCCTCCAACGCCATCAACCCAGAACCACGAATAATCGGAATGTCATCGCCGGGAAATTCGTAAGAACTGAGCAATTCTCGCAACTCAAGTTCCACCAGTTCCAACAATTCTTCATCGTCTAGCTGGTCAATTTTGTTGAGGAAAACAACAATGCTAGGAACACCGACCTGACGAGCCAGGAGGATATGCTCCTTGGTTTGGGGCATAGCGCCATCTGTGGCAGCCACAACCAAAATTGCACCATCCATTTGGGCAGCACCAGTGATCATGTTCTTGACATAATCAGCGTGTCCAGGGCAGTCCACGTGAGCATAGTGACGGTTCTCGGTTTCATACTCCACGTGAGCTGTGTTGATAGTGATACCGCGAGCCTTTTCCTCAGGAGCTGCATCAATCTCATCGTACTTCTTGGCTTGGGCTTGCCCCATGGCAGCCAGAGTGGTAGTGATCGCGGCAGTCAAGGTTGTCTTACCATGATCAACGTGTCCAATCGTGCCAATATTGACGTGGGGCTTGTTCCGTTCAAATTTTGCGCGTGCCATGAATTTACTTGTCCCTCTTTACTGACTATGCGTTCCCTTTACTTTTTGCCACAATTGTCTCGGCAACATTACGAGGCACTTCATCGTAATGGCTAAATTCCATTGAGAATGTGCCACGTCCCTGCGTCTTCGATCGAACATCAGTTGCATATCCAAACATTTCTGCCAAAGGTACCTTAGCCGTTACTTTAGCAATGCCTTGGTCTGTGTCCTGACCCTCGATCTGACCACGACGCGAGTTGAGATCGCCGATGATGTTCCCAATATAGTCTTCAGGAACCTCAACCTCAACCTTCATCATGGGTTCTAACAAGACTGGTGCAGCCTTCAGCACAGCGTCTTTGATTGCCATGGAACCTGCAATCTTGAATGCCATTTCTGAAGAGTCTACATCATGATACGACCCATCAATCAGTGTTGCGCGAAGATCAATGACCGGATAACCAGCCAAAATACCAGATTCACATGCTTCTTTCATCCCCTGTTCTGCGGGAGAAATGTACTCTTTGGGTACAGAACCTCCCACAATTTTAGAAACAAATTCAAAGCCACTACCAGGTTCGCCTGGCTCTAGCTCAATAACAACGTGTCCATATTGACCCTTGCCACCGCTTTGCCGAACAAATTTACCTTCTTGAGTCACTTTCTTGCGGATCGTTTCTCGATAGGCCACTTGAGGAGCACCCACGTTAGCTTCAACCTTGAATTCACGAAGCATGCGATCGACCAAAATCTCTAAGTGCAACTCACCCATCCCAGCAATTACGGTCTGGTTTGTTTCAGGATTCATACTCACCCTAAAGGTTGGGTCTTCCTCCGAGAGGGCTTTGAGTGCCTTAGACATTTTTTCCATGTCCTGCTTAGTTCTAGGCTCTACCGCTACTGAAATGACAGGCTCCGGAACAAAGAGTGATTCTAGAATAACAGGGGCTGACTCATCACAGAGGGTATCGCCAGTCAATGTATCCGAAAGACCCGGAACAGCGCCTAGATCACCTGCTCGCAGCTCGTCCACATCGATGCGGTCATCTGCCTTTAGAATAATCAGCCGTGATACACGTTCCTTCTTGCCTTTTGAAGAATTGTAAACATAACTCCCTTTCTTCAAAACGCCTGAATAGACACGTACAAACGTTAGGCGTCCGACAAACTTGTCCGCCATCACTTTGAACGCCAGAGCTGATAAAGGTGCTTCATCATCTGCATGACGTTCCACAGTGGTGCCATCTAGCAGAGTCCCCTGGATGGGAGGAACATCAATCGGAGCTGGCAAATAATCTACCACAGCATCAAGTAGGAGCTGAACCCCTTTGTTTTTGAAGGCAGAGCCACAAAGCATGGGAATGAGCATGCCCTTAACGGTAGCTTGACGCAAGCCAGCAACTAACTCGTCCTCTGTTAGTTCTTCTCCCTCAAGGTATTTCTCAGTCAAAGCGTCATCTGTCTCCGCTACAGACTCGATCAACTTGAGTCGATACTCCTCTGCCTCAGCTCGTACATCATCTGGGATGTCAGTTTCCTGAATATCTGTACCCAAATCATTGCTGTAGATGAATGCCTTCATCCGAACGAGATCAACAATACCCCGAAAAACATCTTCACTACCAATAGGAATTTGAATCGGTACAGCGTTTGCCCGTAACCGCTCACGAACTTGGCTGTAGACCTTAAAAAAATTAGCCCCCGCTCGATCCATTTTGTTGACGAAGACGATCCGAGGAACATTGTACCGGTTTGCCTGGCGCCAAACCGTTTCGGTTTGAGGTTGAACACCACCCACGGAGCACAACACAAGAATTACGCCGTCTAGCACTCGCATGGAGCGCTCTACCTCGATCGTAAAATCAACGTGACCAGGCGTGTCGATAATATTGATCTGGTGATCGTTCCAACTAGTGCTGATGGCAGCGGCTGTGATGGTGATCCCACGCTCTCGCTCCTGATCCATCCAATCTGTTACAGCCGTACCCTCGTGAACCTCACCCATCTTGTGGACAACGCCCGAATAGAACAAAATTCTTTCAGTCGTTGTCGTTTTCCTGCATCAATATGTGCAGCAATACCAATATTTCTAACTCTTTCAAGTGCGACGGTGCGTGCCACAGCTATCTCCTTGTCTCTACCGCCGATACCTATCGTAGCGGGTCTATTAAGATTTTATACTTTTTTCCAAACACGCTACAGGTCATCATAAATTGCAACGTCTTAATAAAGGCTGGTCCAATCAGGCACTCTAGGACCAAGCCTTTACGAAGACACATTGACCCTTAATACCGATAGTGAGCGAATGCTTTATTCGCCTCTGCCATACGATGGGTCTCTTCCCGCTTACGAATCGCACTTCCAGTTTGGTTAGCTGCATCCATTAGCTCATTGGCTAACTTGCTTGCCATAGACCGTCCCGATCGCTGTCTAGCAAACTGGATCAGCCAACGCAGTGCCAGTGCAACCCCTCGATCGGAGCGAACTTCCATAGGAACTTGGTAGGTTGCTCCGCCGACTCGCCGCGCTTTTACCTCTACCAGAGGTGTAGCGTTGCGGACGGCTTTTTCAAAAGTTTCGATCGGATCTATCCCAGTCCGCTCGCCAATAATTTTGAAGGCATCATAAATAATGTGGTTGGCGATCGATTTCTTCCCACTCTGCATCAACCGTCGCACCATCATGCTGACAAGACGACTGTTGTGCACGGGATCGGGAGGAACAGGGCGCTTCTGGATGACTGAACGACGAGACATAGAAAAAAACCTTGTACTGAATTTAGGAAAGGGTCGTCGAGCAAACGAATACACCATAGTATTCCTGTGCTCCGACTCAGAGAGATTGGCACTGAAGAATAAAGCTACGCAAACTGAATGTTACTTTGCAGCCGCCTTAGGACGCTTGGCTCCATACTTGGAACGACCCTGCTTACGATCTTTTACCCCAGCCGCATCTAGTGTGCCTCGAATGATGTGATAGCGGACCCCTGGCAGATCTTTGACCCGTCCTCCGCGAATCATCACAACTGAGTGTTCTTGTAAATTGTGACCGATACCTGGGATGTAGGCAGTAACCTCAAACCCAGAAGTCAACCTTACTCGGGCAACCTTGCGGAGAGCCGAGTTAGGTTTTTTTGGAGTGGCAGTGAAAACCCTCGTACAAACACCACGACGCTGCGGACAGCTTTTCAACGCCGGAGATTTAGTCTTCTTTAGTGTTTTCTGACGTTCGTCCCGAATTAATTGTTGAATAGTGGGCATGGACTCGTTAAGTTTAAGAGCTTTTAGGACTAGAAAAATACTTTACACAACAGCTACCCACTGTAGCAATTTTTTGTAGATTATGTCAATAAAAAGATCACACGGATTCACGACCCTTCAACTGCAAAGGAATTACCGCATCCACAGTTGCGAATTGCATTGGAGTTGTGAAACCGGAAACCGCCTCCCATCAGATCTTCTGAATAATCGATGGTTAGCCCTTTAACATAAGTTAAAGAATCTTTGCCGACAATTACTTGTACTGCTCCTGTGTCAAAGCAGTAATCACGAGCACCATACTTTTCATCAAACTCAAGTGTGTAATACCAATCAGCACACCCTCCCGCTTGTATGCCCAACCGGAAATAGACGGGGTGGGAGTACTTGAGTTGAAGCCGTCTAATTTCAGCAATTGCTGTTGTAGTCAGATGAATCATGAGGTCAGTTAAGCAATTAACCAGCAGCATACCAAAATAACAGAGGCACTGAACCTAAGCAGCGCCTCTGTGTAATGAGAGAATTTTACTAATGAGTTGAACAGCAGGGAAAATCTTGTTTGAGCACGATTAGTTTTTCGTGCGGGCGTAATCATCTTGGAAACGAATGATATCATCCTCTCCCAAGTATTCCCCGTTTTGCACTTCAATCAGGATTAAGGGGATAACACCAGGATTTTCTAGGCGGTGGCTGCTACAGGGAGGAACATAGGTTGATTGATTACTGCAAAGCAGCATTTCTTTCTCTCCACAGGTTACCTTTGCTGTACCAGATACGACAATCCAGTGCTCACTACGGTGGTGATGCATCTGCAAGCTGAGCCGATGACCTGGTTTTACCTCAATTCGTTTGATCTTGTAGCCTCGTCCCTCTTCCAAAACCGTGAACGATCCCCAGGGGCGTAGTTCGGTGGCAGCGATGCCTTTGGGTGCAGTCAAAGCAGGCAAGGTTGAAACAGTAGGTTGAATCGCTTCTTGAGGTTGAGCCACAGTGGTTTCTCCTAGCATGTTCTAGTGATTGCAGTTGAGTGAATAGCAGCGGGGGAGGATTGGGGTTGGGAAATTTAAGAGAGTCGATCTAAAATCCATCCTGCGGGTACGACTAGCTGGTAGTGCTAGCTAAAGGATATCGGGGTAGAGCGCGGGTGCTTTGAAATCTCCCGTCCAAAGAACCGAGGTTAACCATAACAGAGTTCTCCTCCAGGGTGCGACTAAAAGAAGAGCAGTTTGCAGAATCTAAATCCAATTTTCATCCGATGGCTACTTGGCTTCAATTATTCTTTAAACACGACCTTTAAAAACAACGATCGCTAGAAGCCCGGCTTTAAAAAGACTCCGATGGCATTGTGGACTCGAGCCGCCGTTTGGGGAGGACGATTTAACAAACCTCCACCTAGATAAAGACTGGTGGAACTCCCTCCATCTAGATTTAAGGCATCGATCGCCCCCCACTGTTGCATCAATTGAGCTGTTTCCTGTAAGGTCGCTCCTGCTCCCCCTACTCGATTTTGAATCGTTGCTACTATCAGAGTTCCCTCAGCAGTGGTGGCAATGACACTACGAGGAGCAGCCTGGGTAGCAAAGGCACTTGAAAACCCTTCAGCAGTAGCATTGAGGACGATTTGACGGTTCTTAATTAGCAGTGGACCACCTCCTACTACATGGGGATAGGTATTGAAATTCATGGGAGTGGCGGTGGTGGTCCATTCCAACCGAGTACCTAGGGGCAGGGCAGCAGCAGCAGCAGCGTTTGCCCGCGCTACCAACAGTGCACCATTGACTGGAATGGGGATCGGTGCTTGCCCGGCAACATCACTGACCTGTTGACCCACCACTTGGTTATCTTGAATGATGATTAGTGTTTCCTGGTCTGTCAGCGGCAGATAGGTTGATCCCCACTCAGGAGTATATAGCGATAGCCCTGCTGTCACATAGCCGCTGTTCAACTGAAGGATGGAAAACTGCTGCCCATTAGGCGTTGTTAGAATAGTTTGTAAGCCAAGGCGATCGATCCCCACAGCCCCTGCATCATTCCAACCGATCGCTCCGCGATTGAGAATTGCACCAGAGAGCCACTGTCCATTGCGGCGAATAGCCCCTAGGGCAATCGATTATTGCGATTGAAAAATCCGCCATTGATGGCGGCAATTGCCCCCGCTTGAGGAGCCATGGTGAGCAGCGGAGCCGTGCCCACTGCGCCTGTAGAATTAGCAGTAATGGGTTGCAGCGCAAGCTCGGCGTGACGGGGATCAATTTCTAGCCAAACCACAGGGAAGCGATCGCCTGCCAAGGAAAGGAATTGTTGTTGCCAGCGTATCCCCGGTGCCCACACAATATTGCGTTGCACCAGAGCATCTGGGCGCAGATCGATCACTAGCCGCGTGGGATTGGGTAAGGTCCACCCATGGGGTTGAATCCCACCAGAGGTTTGTAGGCGTAGGAGGGTTTGATTGGCAGATTGCTCGAAGCGAAATCCGGCTAAATACTCACCCCGTCTTGATGCGATCGAGCGCAATGCCTGCCCAGCACGGGCATCAATCATCACTGTAAACTCATTGCTATTGCCAACGATCCGCCAAGGGGTTGGGCGATCGAGATCAATCACTAGGCGATCGCCCCAACTCTGCCGCCCTTGACGGATGCCAGTCACCTCCGCCGTTGGAGTATCGAGCCGTAGGGTATCTCCATTGACTTCGATTCGCCACCCGGCGGCGTGGCTGAAGGAAGTGATATCGAGATAGCGGTGACGTTGGGTCAGCCAAGTTGCCAATATGAGGGGAGTAAGGGAGGGTTGGGAGAACCATTGCACGGGTTGTCGAGCGACATTTTCTGTATTGAGCAATTCAACTCCCAATCCATTCAGCAACCCGCTATCTGAGAGACCAATTGCGCCTCGATATTGGCTCCAGGGGATGGTCAGAGGGTGCCCATTGACCAGCACGCGATCGGTGTCAGCAACAAAGCCCAGTGGGGTGGGTGAGGATTGAGCCGTGTCAACAGACCAAGCCATGGTTGAAAACGCCTGTTTTAACGGACGAGTAGAGGACACTGCCCCTACTCCCCTAGAAACAATCAGATATAGCAGTGTTGCCAGCAGTGGAATAATCGCGATCGATCGTTTCCTAAAAGAACGAGCAATCCAGACTTTTAATCTATTTAGACTTGGGAGTTGAACTGGCTTAACCACGGGCGTTACTCACCATCCTTTGTGTCTTGCCTACAAGCCACCCCTTGAGCTTCCAGTTTAGAAAAACAATTCTGTAGATTGGCTAGAGTCATAATTATTAAAACTAGGAAAGCAAATTAAAATGGATACAGCTATCCGAGCTAGTCAATTTTTAGGATAATTTGCGCCTCAACGCTGGTAGTAGCACGATCTGAAAACCTAGTCCTCAATTGCTTCTTTGCTATTGGGGATTGCTAAGCACCCGCCTTTTCTACTAAATTCTAATTCTGTTCTTGTTTACAGCAGAGCTCTGTTGGAACAAGTCAAAAATTATCATCTCTAACTCAAGGTGCGGTCTCGCTTTAGCCACCTCTGCTACAGCGATCGGATTTGTGGCACTACACACCTCGTCAACTGCTTGCTTTCCTAGTCATTGATACAACCGTCAAAAAAGTTTTTATCACAATGTGTCAACTGTAACAACAAGTATTAGGACAGGAGTGCTGGCATAGTCTATAGAAGTTTGGCAAGTCAGGTTTGGGGTGTTTGGAATATTTGGGGATAGTCGCTCTAGCGGGGACTGAATCAAAATCGTTAACTAATCGTTATTTGAATGGATGGTAGAGACGTGAATCAAGTTGGGCTAAATGGTCAGGGCATCGTTAGTCAAGGAATTGATGCAGGATTTGCAGGGCAACGCTGGTTAATCGAAGAACGAGACGCGTGTGGGGTAGGATTCATTGCCGATCAGCAAGGGCGAGAAAGCCATAAATTGATTGCGGAAGCCCTTTCTGCCCTGACCTGTTTGGAACATCGAGGGGCATGTAGCGCCGATCAAGAGTCGGGAGATGGTGCAGGGATGATGACGGCAATTCCTTGGGCGCTGTTGGCTCCCTGGTTATCCCAACAAGGATTTGCAGACGCACCGCACGAACGGGTCGGAGTAGGAATGGTGTTTTTGCCCCAAGATCAGGCGGCAGCCACGAGCGCCCGTCACCATCTACAAACCGCTGCAACTACCGCCGGACTAACCGTGCTAGGATGGCGCCCAGTGCCCGTCTGCCCAGAGGTTTTGGGTGTGCAAGCGCGGGACAACCAACCCCAAATTGAACAGGTTTTTCTCAAATCTGATGCTCTGGTGGGTGACGTACTGGAGCGACGACTTTACCTGGTGCGCAAACGGGCGGAGCGCATGGTGCGGGAGGCGATCGCCGCCACCCCTGAGGGAGCAGAATGGCTCCAGGAGTTCTACATCTGCTCCTTGTCGTGCCGGACACTGGTTTACAAAGGCATGGTGCGATCGGCAGTGCTGGGTGAGTTTTACACCGATCTGAGCCACCCCGATTACACCAGTGCCTTTGCTGTTTACCATCGGCGCTTTAGTACTAACACCCTGCCTAAATGGCCCCTAGCTCAACCAATGCGGTTGGTGGGACACAACGGCGAAATCAATACGCTCCTGGGCAATATCAATTGGATGATGGCACGGGAGGCGGATCTATCTCACCCTGATTGGGATGATTGCCTAGCTGAGCTGAAGCCCACGGTAAATGCCCAAAATAGCGACTCCGCCAACCTGGATAACGTCATGGAGTTGTTGGTGCAATCTGGGTGCAGCCCCCTAGAAGCGCTGATGATTATGGTGCCCGAAGCGTACCAAAATCAGCCCGATTTGGTTGCCTATCCTGAAATTACAGATTTCTACGAATACTACAGTGGCATCCAGGAACCCTGGGATGGTCCGGCACTGTTGGTATTCAGCGATGGTAAGCGGGTGGGGGCAGCGCTCGATCGCAACGGATTGCGCCCTGCCCGCTACAGCATCACCAAGGATGGCTACATTGTGGTGGCATCGGAGGCAGGCGTGGTGGCGCTACCGGAAGCAGAGATTGTGGAAAAGGGGCGATTGGGTCCGGGGCAGGCGATCGCCGTTGACCTAGAACGCCACGAAATTCTCAAAAATTGGGAATTGAAGCAACGCATTGCCAAAGCGCAGCCCTATGGCGAATGGTTGAATACCTACCGGGTGACGCTAGAGGAACAACCCTTTGCAGAGACCGATTTGATGGAACCTGCGTCGTTACTACGGCAGCAAGTTGCCTTTGGCTATACCACCGAAGATGTGGAGATGATCATTGAGGAAATGGCATCTCAGGGCAAAGAACCCACCTTTTGCATGGGAGATGACATTCCCTTGGCAGTGCTGTCCCACAAACCACGCTTGCTCTACGACTATTTCAAACAGCGGTTTGCCCAGGTAACAAATCCACCGATCGACCCACTGCGGGAGAGTTTGGTGATGTCCTTAAGTTTGCAACTGGGTGAGCGCGGCAATCTGTTGGCGGAAAAGCCAGAATACGCTCGCCTATTGAAATTGGATTCACCAATTTTAAATGAGCCAGAGCTAGAAGTCGTTCGCCAATCGGGGTTTGCCACCGCTAATCTCTCTACTCTTTTTGCCATTGATAAAACTGCCTCCCTGCACCATGCCGTGGAGCAGTTGTGTCAGCAGGCGACCGCTGCCGTGCAAGCCGGGCAAAAGATTTTGGTGTTGAGCGATCGCTCAACACCACGGGAGATCCCACGGCTTTAAACACGGACTATACCTATATTCCACCACTCCTAGCAGTGGGTGCCGTGCATCACCACCTCATCCGTCAGGGGTTGCGGATGAAAGCCTCCTTGGTGGTGGACACAGCCCAATGCTGGAGCACCCATCACGTCGCCTGCTTGATCGGGTATGGTGCCAGCGCGGTTTGTCCTTATCTAGCCTGGGAAACGGTGCGGCAGTGGTGGCATAGTCCCAAAACTCAGAGCTTTATAGAGCGGGGCAAATTGCCCAACACAACACTAGCGGGAGCACAGTACAACTACCGCAAAGCCCTAGAAGCAGGATTGCTAAAAATTCTCTCTAAGATGGGAATTTCGTTGCTGTCGAGCTACCACGGCGCACAAATTTTTGAAGCGATCGGCATTGGTTCCGATGTGCTGGATCTAAGCTTCCGGGGCACGGCATCCCGGGTAGGTGGGTTGAGCCTTGAAGATGTCGGACGGGAGACGATGGCATTTCACCACCGGGCATTTCCAGAGTTGGCAGCGAAAAAGCTAGAGAACTTTGGCTTCTTCAACTACAAGCCGGGTGGAGAGTACCACATGAATAGCCCGGAAATGGCAAAAGCCCTGCACAAAAGCGGTGGCAGAACAACGCTACGACCACTACAAAGTCTATGCGGACTATCTGGCGGGTCGTCCGGTCACGGCTTTGCGCGATCTACTAGATTTCCAAAGCGATCGCCCTGCCATTGCCATCGACGAGGTAGAACCCATAGAAGTGATTGTGCAGCGCTTCTGCACCGGAGCCATGTCACTGGGATCGCTCTCCCGCGAAGCCCACGAGACCTTGGCGATTGCCATGAATCGGCTCGGTGGCAAGTCCAACTGCGGGGAGGGTGGAGAAGACCCGGTGCGCTTTCGATTGCTGAATGACGTTGATGAGTCGGGGCACTCTGCCACCTTCCCCCACCTCAAAGGCTTGAAAAATGGAGACACCGCTAGCTCTGCCATTAAGCAGGTGGCATCGGGTCGGTTTGGGGTGACAGCGGAATACCTAATGAGCGCCAAACAGATCGAAATCAAAATTGCCCAGGGAGCCAAACCCGGTGAGGGCGGACAATTGCCCGGTAAAAAGGTGAGCCCCTATATCGCCATGCTACGGCGATCGAAACCCGGTGTTTCCCTGATCTCCCCTCCACCCCACCACGACATCTACTCGATCGAGGACTTGTCCCAACTGATTTTTGATCTGCACCAGATCAATCCGGCAGCCAAGGTATCGGTGAAGTTGGTGGCGGAGGTGGGCATTGGCACGGTGGCAGCCGGGGTTGCCAAAGCCAATGCCGACATTATTCAAGTGTCTGGACACGATGGGGGCACGGGCGCATCTCCCCTTAGCTCCATCAAACATGCCGGGGTTCCCTGGGAGTTGGGGGTGAGCGAGGTGCATCGAGTCCTGATGGAAAACCAATTGCGCGATCGCGTCTTGCTGCGAGCCGATGGCGGCTTCAAAACAGGCTGGGATGTGGTGATTGCGGCATTGATGGGGGCAGAAGAATATGGCTTCGGCTCTGTGTCGATGATCGCGGAAGGCTGTATCATGGCACGGATTTGTCACACCAATAATTGCCCCGTTGGAGTGGCAACCCAGCAGGAAAAATTGCGGCAACGGTTTACTGGCACCCCTGCCCATGTGGTAAATTTCTTCTACTTTGTGGCAGAAGAGGTGCGATCGCTGCTTGCCCACCTGGGCTATCGATCGCTCAATGACATCATTGGTCGAGCAGATCTGATGACAATTCGCCAGGGCACCCAGCTCACCAAGACTCAAGCGCTGAATTTAGACTGTTTGATGAAATTGCCCGATACCCGCACCGATCGCCAATGGCTCAACCATGAACCCGTGCACAGCAATGGGTTTGTCCTAGACGATCAGATTTTAGGGGAACCCGCCATTCAAGCGACAATCGCCAATCATGGCAATGTCACCCACGCAGTTACGGTGGTCAATACCGATCGCACGGTGGGAGCACGGTTGGCGGGGGCGATCGCCAAGCAGTATGGGGACAGCGGCTTTAAAGGGCAAATTACTCTGAATGCCCAAGGCAGTGTCGGTCAGAGTTTTGGTGCCTTCAACCTCCCTGGAATGACGCTCAATCTGGAAGGAGAAGCCAACGACTACGTGGGCAAGGGCATGGGGGGTGGTGAAATTGCGATCAAACCCTTTGCCAACGCCACCTATGACCCGGCGAAGAACGTGATCATTGGCAATACCTGCCTCTATGGAGCTACTGGCGGGGTCTTGTTTGCCAACGGACAAGCTGGCGAACGGTTTGCTGTGCGAAACTCCAAGGCACAGGCAGTGATTGAAGGGGCAGGGGATCACTGCTGCGAATACATGACTGGTGGGGTCGTGGTTGTGCTAGGACACGTTGGGCGTAACGTAGGTGCGGGGATGACGGGCGGACTTGCCTACTTCCTCGACGAAGATGGCACCTTCCCTACCAAGGTGAACCCAGAGATCGTCAAGATGCAACGGGTGATCACAGCCGCTGGTGAGCAACAACTCAAAGCACTGCTTGAGTCCCATGTCGATCGCACTGGTAGCGCTAAGGCAAAACAAATTCTCAGCCAATGGTCAGAGTATTTGTCTCAGTTTTGGCAACTCGTGCCCCCATCGGAAGCCGACTCGCTGGAAGCCAACCCAGAAGCAACCAAAGAAAAGGTGCTGACGCCAGTGCAGTAAATAAAGTTCCCGGCTTCTCAAAGAAGCCGGGAACTTTAAAATTTAGTATGGTACGACTTAATGATTGCGATGGTAGGTCACTACACCCGTAATGCCACCATCTTTTTCACTGCTTCTACAATCTGAGTAGGCTGAACAATTGTCAGATTTTCTAGCGCTCCATTGTAGGGTGTGGGAATATCCTGGGATGCTAACCGTAGGACGGGAGCATCTAACTCATCAAACAGGCGATCGTTGATCGAAGCTGTAATTTCTGCTCCCATGCCCCCTGTTCGCATGCATTCTTCCACAATGATGACCCGGTGGGTCTTGCGAATCGAGATGGCGATCGTCTCTAGATCCAACGGTTTCAGAGAAATCAGATCAATAATTTCGGGGTCATACCCCTCTTGAATTAAGGTCTTTGCCGCTTGGGTGACGTGGTGGCGCATGCGCGAGTAGGTCAAGATGGTGACGTCACTGCCCTCGCGGACTACTTCCGCCTTGTCGAGGGGAAGGACGTATTCGTCCTCTGGTAGGGTTTCCTTTAGGTTGTAAAGCAGAACGTGCTCAAAAAATAGTACGGGATTGTCATCTCGAATGGCAGCTTTTAGCAAGCCCTTGGCATTGTAAGGGGTGGAACACGCCACCATTTTCAGCCCCGGTACATTTTGAAAGTATGCCTCCAATCGCTGGGAGTGCTCTGCTCCCAACTGTCTGCCAACGCCACCGGGACCGCGAATCACCATGGGGATTTTAAAGTTTCCTCCGGAGGTGTAGCGCAGCATCCCTGCATTGTTGGCAATTTGATTAAATGCCAATAGCAAAACCCCATGTTCATCCCTTCAATGATCGGTCGCAACCCCGTCATTGCCGCTCCCACCGCCATCCCTGTAAAGCTGTTTTCAGCGATCGGCGTGTCGAGTACCCGCCATTCGCCATATTTTTCGTAGAGGTCTTTGGTGACTTTGTAGGAACCACCGTACTGCCCCACATCTTCACCCAACACAAAAACGTTGGGATCGCGTGCCATCTCTTCATCGATCGCCGCTCTCAACGCGTTATATAAAAGGGTTTCTGCCATCTGAAAGAGCCTATATGATTGTCTGAATTAAGATTTTACTGCCTATCTGTCTAAGATTACTGATTCTTATTCAACGTTTCTTTAGGGAAGTCCTGCCAGAATTTATCATGAGAACTACATGGGTAAGAGAAGATGAAGACCAATGCGATTGGATAATTTTATGAGTCAGCGATCGATCGTCGTAGCATTAGCAGCCCTAATCATTACCCTAATCCCGATGGCGGTGAACGCGATCGCGCCGCTGCGCGTGGAAGCCCAACGGGTGGAGATGGATGAGTCCGATCTGCGGGTACGAGAAAGCCTCGACACCCCTACCATTGAGCAACAGCTTCCCCAACCCACCGTTGTGTCTAGCGCTGTGTCTGGCGCTCCCCCCTGGTCTGAGTTTGTTCCAGCCCAGACGATCGTCCAGGTTGATCCATCCAACTACGACTATCGCATGGCAACAGACATCCACGGCAACCCTCTCACCAACGAAATCATTTTGGTATTACATGAAACGGTGAACTCTGCTAGCAGCGCCATCAACACCTTTCAGCGATCCCACACCAGTGACAACGATCAGGTTAGCTACCACACCATGATTACTCTGGACGGCACGGTCGTCTATCTTGTACCACCGGAGTTTAGGGCATTTGGGGCAGGGAATTCCGTGTTTAATGGACCCAACGGAGCCGAAACGGTGCGACTCGATCCGGTTCTCCCCCCCTCTGTCAACAATTTTGCCTATCATACCTCCTTGGAAACACCCGCAGACGGTCGTGGCAACGGTCGTCGTCACAGCGGCTACACCGAGGCGCAATATCGCTCGCTCGCTTGGTTGATTGCCCAAACCAACATCCGGGAGGAGCGGATTACGACTCACCAAGCCGTCGATCGCTCAGGAACTCGCCTCGACCCGCGCAGTTTCGACGGTGCCCATTTCCTCAGTCTGCTGCATGCCTACCGGGGAGAGAGCTAGGGCGGTGGAGGGGCTAGCTGGACTCCCGATTGCGTGACCTGCCAACCACCCCGTCGTCCACGCACTTTGAAAATTGAACCCACCCGTGACGCCATCGATATTGAGGATTTCCCCGGCGAAGTATAACCCTGGGCAACGGCGACTGCCCAGGGTTTTGAAATCAATTTCGTCGAGCTGCACCCCACCACAAGTGACAAATTCCTCCTTAAACACTCCTTTCCCTTGCAAGGAAAACTGCGATCGACCGACCTCCTCCATCAACCGCCTGAGCTGCCCCTTAGCCAACTCCGTCCAACGCAATGCGGAGGGAATCTCGGCTCGATCGACTAGATATTGCCACAGACGGCGGGGCAGGGGAAGGGTGGGTGGGTGGCAATCGATCGTTGCCATGCTGCGTCCGCACTCGGCTCAGAGCAGCTTGTAATGGGGAGCTTCCACTGGGGCAACCAATTAATTTCTACTGTGGCGCAATACTGCTGAGCGTGGAGTGCCCGTGCTCCCCAAGCCGAGAGTTTTAGCACCGCTGGTCCACTCAGCCCCCAATGGGTGACCAGCACGGCACCCGTCTGCTCTAAGGGTTTAGCCGAGGCAACCATTAGTCGAACGGTGGCATGATCCACGGCTACCCCTGCCAATTCCCGCAATTTAGCGTCGGCAATGGTAAAGGTGAAGAGCGATGGAACGGGCGACTCAATCCCATGCCCCAGATGGTGAGCCAACCGATGTCCTTGGGGGTTGCTGCCAGTTGCTAACAGCAAGCGATCGCACTCCAAGAAGCGACCATCCTTCAATGCCAATTCAAATTGCCCCTGATGGTGTCGAATTGCTGTCACAGCTACTCCAGTTTGCAGATCGACTCCAGCGGTGCGTGCCGATCGCATCAAGCACTCCACGATCGTTGCCGAATCATCGGTAGTAGGAAACATCCGCCCATCGGCTTCGGTTTTGAGCCTGACTCCCCGCCCTTCAAACCAGTCCACCGTATCTCTGGGCTGGAATCGACTAAATGCTCCCCGCAGTGCCTTGCCTCCACGGGGGTAGTGCTGAATCAACAGGGCAGGTTCAAAGCAGGCATGGGTCACATTACACCGACCCCCTCCTGAAATCCGCACCTTACTCAAGGCTGATGGCTAGCTTCCAGCAGCGTTACTTGCGCGTGGGGATGGCTTCTGCACAGGCGATCGCCCCGAAAACCCTGCTGCGCCGCCCCCGACAACAACCACTTGCAATGGCTTCATCTGAATTCTATGGATGAACGAGTGTATTTAATCCTATCTCTACCCTATCGCGCTCAACAAAACACGGTTGATCGAGCGAGATATGAGGGATTAGAATCAGTGTACAATTGCCTTTAAAATTCCCCGTGCTTCAGCAGCCATGGTTGATTCCCTGCCAGTCTCCGTCAATGCCTTCGAGCCAAAATTCTTCTACTTTGCCTACGGTTCCTGCATGTGCCCGGTGGATCTAAAGCGATCGCTCGGCGAATTGACCCACCCCTACGTCATTGGTGCTGCAACGTTGAAGGGCTACCGATTGGGATTTTTCCGCCGCTCCCGCTTTCGCAATTGTGGCGTATTGGACATCATCCCCGATCCCCATGCCCACGTGGAAGGAGTGCTGTATCATCTACCAGAGCGATTGAGCGATCGCCTAGATATTCGAGAAGACGGCTATCAGCACGAAATGATTACGGTTTGCCACAAGGGAACCCGCTACTCCCAAGTGCGCACCTACACAGTGATTGAAAAACTTGACCAGGAAGTTGCCCCAAATGATTGGTATTTCAGCGTGGTGATGCGGGGTGCTGTCACCTGTGGACTCCCAGAACCTTACTGCTGGAAGCTTTTCCACCACATGCATCACTTGCAGCAGTGTCAACTCATTCAGGCAAATCTGCCGTTGTCTGCCTAACGATCGATTTACTTTAAGGCGAAGGCAGTCCAGAAATTGGATGGAACCCCCGATCGATCGCAGCACTGCGTCATCTCTTTTTAAGAATTTAGCAACCTCAGTGAATCCAAGGATGACTCTGGGGTGATTTAGCGGCTTACTGGTTGTAGCCAATCCAGTACTGGCTCAGCTCATTTTTGTTTGCTTTCTAGAGTCCTAATTGGGACATCAAGTAAGCGAAATAGTGTGCTGCCTAGACCAAAATTTCCACCACAATCCGCACATCCGTCAAGCCGCCTTTTAATTCCACCGATTCCTTAACCAATATAGAAACCCATTTGCAGCCCATGGCATCCAACCCTAATTCGATCCATCTCAGACCTGATCAATCGATCACCCTTACTGCTTCAGCCTTCTCCCACACAGGACAGTTAACCACAAAAAATCGCGATCGCATCTACAAATTCAAACTCAACCGCAGCAGCGATCTGACTATTCGACTAGACGGTTTGGGACATCGTTCTACATTGGAATTAATTCAAGACCGCAATCGTAATGGTCAACTGAATGCAGGCGAAGTGATCGCTCGAACCCACAGCCGATCGGGAACGTTGGGTAAGATTATCCGCTCAGATTTGCAACCGGGAGTATTTTTCCTGCGGGTTTCACTAGCCCAAGGGAAGATTGCGAATTATTCCCTACAACCCGCTCTGCAAACTCAACTCACCCAACCTACAGGCAGCACTTTTGAAGATCAGGTGCTGCAATTAACCAATACCTTTCGTCAGCAACAGGGGTTGAAGCCCTTGAGATACAACCTTAAACTGGCGGCAGCAGCAGAATTACATAGCCAGAATATGGCATTGCAGGACTTCTTTAGCCACACCAGCATGGACGGAGCATCTCCCTTCGATCGAATGCGAGGCGCCGGATACAATTACTCCTATGCAGCGGAAAACATTGCAGTAGGTTACACCACCCCTGAAGCAGTGATGCAGGGGTGGATCAACAGTCCCAGTCACAAAGTCAATTTGCTCAATCCCAACCTGCGAGAGCTTGGCGTTGGGTACTATCACTTGCCCACGGACACAGGCAAATTAAACTACTACCACTATTGGACTCAAAATTTTGGCAGTCCAGCCTAGAGGGCGATCGAGGATTTGGGGTAGCTAATCACTATCAACTACTTGCTTCAATGCTTTTTGATAGCTTTGCCACCCACTGATCGCTGCCGGATTGGATGGGGTTTGGTGGCGCAACAACACTACCCCATCTTGAAAGCGACCAAGCCGTAGCTTTGGCGATCGAGCACTCGATTCACCACCTTGATTGCCTGCTGAAGTTTGGCGCGATCGTCCTCAAAACCGGATTGGTACTGCTCAAAACCCCACAGATCGACGATCGCATACTCCATCCACTTCTGTTCTCCTGCATCATTGCGTAGGCGTAGACCAGGAAAAATCAGCAGTTCCCGCCGATTGGAAAGATGCCCTGCAATATGCACCGTTGCCGTCACACTGGCATCGGGCGGAACTTGTACCAACATCTGACGAATTGCGGCGGCATGTTGCCACTGTTGGACTGGTGATACATACACCAATGGTTGAAAGGAATCGGGAATCGCAAAGGACAATACTCGATTGGGATTGGCAAGCAGCGTCAGGGCGATCGAGAGCACTAGACAACCCACCCAAAATCGCCGCAAACGGGGCTGAAACCGGTCTGGATACCGCGACCACCACAAAATCGCTCCATAGAACAACCCCGGCACAAGCGTTAGAGCATAGCGCAGGTTGATCGACAGCGCATCGGGGGCTTGGCGAATCAGCAGTTTCAGGATAGGGAAACCTGCCAGCAGCCATGCACTGGGGGAAATGGCAGGGACAAACATCAGGGGCAACCATTGGGCGAAGAGGTATTGCAGCGTGCGATCGATCGGCGTTACCAATTCCCCAATCAACCGCACGGGATTGCTGAGGATTCCCCCAATCACCTCCAGTGTCGAGGCATCTTGGTCTTCAACGAATTGCCCAAATTGCTCGATCATGAACCGCCGCGAAATGTCATCGGAAAATAGCGGCATCACCCCATTCGTCACCAGCAGCATGTAGCCGAAACTCAGGACACATAGGATTAGTCCCACCCAAATCCGCCGACTGACCAACCAATAGAAGCCGATGCCAAACACCACGACTCCGGCATCCTCCCGAATTAATAATGTGAGGACAATTAAACTCCAAAACAGGAACCATCGACGTTTTTCGATCGCCCACAATGCCCCAAACACAAACAGCGGCAACTGACTAAAATCGCGAAAATCCGCCAGAGTAGGACTGATTACCGCTGCCGCCGCATAGTAACTGGCACTGATTAAAGCGGCGAGGTGAGGAGGATGGTAATGTTGGGCTAGGGCATACAACACCAAACCCGCCGCCGCAATTAACGTGGTTTGCAGCACCGATAAGCCCGCAGGGGAGGAATACAGCGCGTAGAACGGCAACCACAGCAGCAAGGAAGGCGTGAAGTGTTGCCCCAGTCGGTGATAGGCAACATCGGGTAGTTGGCGATCGTTCACCACTGCACTAGACAGCGCCGAGGAGAGAGAACTTTCAAAGAAGTTCGCCCCGCAGACTATTCCAAAACAACTGGTCAAAAATTCCCTGGTTGTAGTTGGCGTAGGAGGAGTAGAAGCTGTAGTAGCGGTGTAGCACCAAGGCGTTACAGACTAGCCAAAAGATTAGGGCAATTCCCAGCACCCATCGGAGCCAGGGATCTTTTTGCCAATTCACCATGTCTACGCCTCTCTCCACTCAATTACTTTGTAATCCTTCAAGCTTGGGTGCTTCCTGCCATTGTGTATACACAGACCAGCTTTTCCCTTCCATTGCTTTGCGATTACCCCAAATCTGATTGCTCCTTTGGAGGGGGTCTGGGGGACGCAACCGTCCTCCAGCGGGGGTTGTTAGGGGTGACCTCCCCTAACGGGGGTTTGGGGGTTCCCCCCAAGGCTCGGAACCATCAATAAATTATCAGTCAGATGATCAACAGCGATCGAGGATTTGCATATATAAAGTAGCCCAAACATGTTGTACCTTTACGGCGATCGCAATCATATCAATTCCCATCCCATTTATCGCCCGATCTAACTCAAGGTTCCTTACGCTCGTTCCCTCCTCGGTCTAGAATTTGGGGAAGGACAGCATGTAGGAACTTAAGCATGGACATCAAAGATGGATTTGTAGGAGCCGTTGGCAATACGCCCTTGATCCGCCTCAATAGCGTCAGCAAAGAGACAGGTTGTGAGATTTTGGGCAAAGCGGAGTTCCTCAATCCGGGGGGGTCGGTCAAAGATCGGGCGGCACTCTACATTATTAACGACGCCGAGCAGCAGGGTTTGCTGCGTCCCGGTGGTACGGTAGTAGAAGGCACAGCCGGGAATACGGGCATTGGCTTAGCCCATATCTGCAACGCCAAAGGTTACAAATGCCTAATCATCATCCCCGACACCCAATCCCAGGAAAAAATTGATCTGTTGCGCACCCTCGGCGCAGAAGTTCGCACCGTCCCCGCCGTGCCCTACCGTGACCCCAACAACTACGTCAAACTCTCCGGCAGAATTGCGGCAGAAATGGAGAATGCCATCTGGGCAAACCAATTCGACAACTTGGCAAACCGCCGCGCCCACTACGAAACCACCGCCCCCGAAATCTGGCAACAAACCGATGGCAAAATCGACGCCTGGGTTGCTGCCACAGGCACAGGCGGAACCTACGCCGGAGCCGCTCTCTACTTTAAAGAGAAAAACCCAGCCGTCAAATGTGTCCTCGCCGACCCAATGGGCAGCGGCTTATACAGCTATTCCAAAACGGGGGCAATTTCGATCGAAGGCAGTTCCATCACCGAAGGCATCGGCAACAGTCGAGTCACCGCCAATATGGAAGATGTGCCGATCGACGATGCTATCCAAATCCACGATCCCGAAGCGATTCGTGTAGTTTATAAACTGCTACGGGAAGATGGCTTGTTTATGGGCGGTTCCGTGGGAATTAACGTGGGAGCGGCGATCGCCCTGGCGAAGCAAATGGGAGCGGGACACACGATCGTCACGGTGTTGTGCGATGGTGGGGCGCGGTATCAGTCGCGGTTGTTTAATCCGGAGTGGTTGGCGTCGAAGGGGTTGAGTTTGGAAGAATGAGGGCGTAAGGATGAGGGCGTAAGGATGAAGGG
>JAAUSV010000140.1 GCA_012032525.1 Leptolyngbyaceae cyanobacterium SL_7_1 | reverse complement strand
AGATCTCTGTAAGGATTTCCAACTCTTCGTCGGTGGCTAACTCCAAACCCGCTCTTAGTTCGTCCACGTTGCGCTTTCCTTACTCAAAACGATTTCTCTGCTGCCAATATTCTACTGAATTCGTCAAGGAGTGGCGGAATCAGCCGGAGAGAAGTTAGGGAATGGGGATGGGTGAGTCATAGGCAATTCGCGGGGAAAGGATGGCGATCGCTGCAATCCAGTGCTTAAATCATCTCAGATCAATCAGATCAAACTGACGCAGTGGGGAGTGGGTGTGATTAGGATTGCTGTGGTTGGGGCTGGAATGGCGGGGTTGGTTTGCGCTCGTCGATTGCAACAGGGTGGGTATGGGGTACAGGTGTTTGAGAAATCACGCGGGCTAGGTGGGCGTGTTGCCACTCGACGGTTGACCGACACCTGCGCCGACCATGGCTTGCGCTATGTGGCTAGCCAAGGGGAATGGACGGATCGCCTCATTCTCCCATTGCGACAACAGGGAATATTGCATCCCTGGATCGCCAATTCCGGCAACCCGTCAGCGGTGGAGACCGATCGCTTCATTGCCCCCAATGGGATGGCGAGTGTGGCGAAGTGGCTAGCCGAGGGACTGACCATTGCTCGCCACCACCGGGTGCTGACGATCGCCCCCCAGCCCGATCGCACCTGGAGCCTCACCATAGAAACCGCAACGGCAACCCCCTCGATCGGGGATTTCTCTGTGGTGGTGTTGGCGATTCCTGCCCCTCAAGCGGTTCCCTTGGTAGCCCCGCTCGTTACCCAGGGCTTGCCTGAACCATTCCTCGTGGGGCTAGAGGCGATCGAGTTTGCTCCCTGTCTAACGGCGATCGCCCAATACCGCCAGGAACGCACCCCAGCCTTTGCTGCTGCCCCTCAAGCCGTGTCGATGACCGATTCCCCGAGTTTGGCTTGGCTAAGTCTAGAGAACAGCAAGCGTCCCAGTTCCCACCCGATCGTCGTGGTTCAAAGCACAGCAGCCTTTGCCGAGGAATTCCTAGAAGCGACCGATCTGCAACCCATAGGAATGCAACTCCTGCAACTTGCAACCGATACCCTGGGATTTGACTTCACCGATCCTGAGCTCCTCCAGGTGCATCGTTGGCGTTATGCCTTTCCCCGACACACCGGGCAAGTTTCATGGTTGGCAACCCAGTATCCCTTGCCCCTGCTGTGTTGTGGGGACTGGTGTGGGGGCGATCGCCTCGAAACTGCCCTTGACTCTGGCATTAAAACGGCTGAACAGATCCACCACTGGCTATCCCGCCACCCCCTACCCCCGATAGACTGGTAGCTCAACTTCCCCCATCCCTCGGTCCCGCTGTAACAATCACCAGATTTTCGGGATGAATCAACTCCTCGATCGCCTGTTGCACTTGTTCCAGCGTCACTGCCTCAATCTGGGCAGGAAACTGGCGAAGTTCCTCCAGGCTTAGCCCATAGGCTGTATTTAAGGCGATCGTGGCGGTGAGGGTACTGGGATTGGCAAGGCTGACTGGATAGCTGTCGGTGATGGAGCGTTTGGCAGCGGCTAACTCGGCGGCTGTGATCCCATCCTGACGAAGCTGCTGCAACAGGGCTACCGTACTGTCGATCGCCTGCTGGACATCCTCTGGTGCGGTTTGCATGGAGATGGCAAACACCCCAGGGTAAATCCCCGCCTGAAAGAAACTGTAGATGCCATAGGTCAGCCCCTGACGATCGCGAATCTCCGTTCCCAATCGACTGGACAATGTGCCGCCCCCCAAGATCTCATTCATCACTAGAGCGGCATAGTAGCGTGGGTCTTGGCGATCGATGCCGTTGTAACCCAGAAAACTGACCGCCTCCGCCTTGCCAGGAATCCCCTGGTTTAACTGAGTGACTTGCTGGGGTAGGGATACCCTGGGAATGGCTAATTGGGGAGGGGTGCCTTGGGATTGCCAGGAGCCAAAGGTTTCGGTCAAAAAGCGATCGGGCTGTCTCCACGTCAAAATCTCCCACCAGCGCCAACACCGTTGTATCCGGGCGATAGTAGGTTTGGTAGAACCGGACTAAATCTGCCTGGGTAATCTGGTTGAGGCTGTCCTCCGTCGAAAATGAGTGGAAGGGGTGATGGGTCGGATAGATCGTCTGGCGGAATAATCGCCAACTCAACTGCCGGGGGTCATCCAACTCCGTGCGTAGGGCGATTTGGGCGCGTTGTCGGCTCAGTTCCAACTGCTCTCTGGGAAAGGTTGCCTGTTGCAGCACATCCCCCAGGGTGTGGATTAGCGTCGGTAGGCTTGCCGCTAAACCGCTGCCCTCGATTAGTACCCCCTCTCGCCGTGCCTCTAATGCCAAGGTGGCTCCTTGATCGTCTAAGGTATTGGCGATCGCCAGCGCATCTTGGGTAGTCGTGCCGTTGATCACATTGTTGGCGGTGAGTTCGGCAACCCCTGCTTTGGTCGCCGGATCAAATACCATTCCCGCCCCGATCCAGCCGCTGAGATTGACCACGGGGGTGCTGGGATCGCTCAGCAGCAGCAATCGTAATCCATTTCCCAACGCGATCGATTCGGGCAAGGGAGGGGGTGTGGTGCTGGTGGTATCTGGAATTGCAGGCAGATAGCGTGCCACTTCTGCCGGGTCAACTGGCGCACCGGGGCTAAAGTTTTCTACCACTCGGCTAGAATCTGGGGCTGAAGTGCCCGGTTGTCCGTCCGCCAAAGTGGGTTCAAAAAAGCCAAGGGTGCGTTTTGTCGGGTCGAGGTAGGTCTGTGCCACCCGTTGGATGTCGGCGGGGGTGACGTGTTCTAAAGCCGCCAAGTAGCGATCGCTGTATTGATAGTCCCCCGTCACGGTCTGGTTGTAACCCAGTTGATTGGCTTGACTTGCCACGTCCTGGTTATTTAAGACGAAATAGGCACGGAGCTGAGTTTTAGCGCGATCTAACTCAGCCGATTCCACCCGCTGGTGGCGCAGCGTTTCCAGGGTTTGTTGTAACACGCGATCGATCTGGCTAAGGGATTGACCCGCCGCTGCCGTCACCGAGATATCGTACCAGCCTGGTTCAATCATCTCCGCTGGGTAGGCGGTGGCGGAGCTTGCCAATCCCGTCTCGACCAACGCCTGATACAGCCGTGATCCACGCCCAGCCGTGAGGATCATATCCATTAAGTCGATCGCAGGCACATCGGGATGGGTGATATTGGGCAGGGGGTAGACAGCCGTGAGCAACGCCGCGCTGCCTGGTTCCTGCAACACGATCGGCTCCCGCGTTGCTCCCCGTGTTGCCCCCCGGTTGGCTGACGGAATCGCGGCGGTGCCCGTTCGTTGGGGCAACCCACCATATAGGTCTTGCACCGTTTTTAGCACCGACTCGGTCTCAAAATCGCCAGTAATCACCAACGTCGCATTGTCGGGGCTGTAGTAGGTGCGGTAGTACTCCTGCACGGCTGCCACGTCAAATTGCTCCACATCTGCCTTCGTGCCGCCAACAGGCAACCCATAGGGATGGTCGGGAAACGCCGCTCGCATCACCGCCCGATCGAGCCGATAACCAGGGCGATTTTGATAGCCTTGCAACTCCGAGATCACCACCCGCTTTTCACTCTCCAATTGCTCAGGACCGATCAGAGCATTGAGCATCCGATCGGCTTCTAGTGCCAATAGGGCATCTAGTTTGTCCCGCTCCACTGTGCCAAAGTAGGCGGTTTCATCGTAGCTAGTGAAAGCATTTGACTCACTTCCCAACACATTAAATAACCGCCCAAACTGAATTGGACGGCTGGCAGTGCCCTTAAACATCAAATGCTCAAGCTGGTGGGACAGTCCGTTGATTCCTGTCGTTTCGTTGCGAGAACCGACCCGATACCACACCTGCACACTCACCACCGGAGCCGTATGAATTTCCTTGGTTAACACCGTCAACCCGTTGTCCAACACCATTTTTTGCGCTGTGTCGGTGAGGGATAGCGTGGTGGATGCTACCGCCGAGCGTGTCCCCAAAACTACGGGAGCCAGACTGGGAAGCAATGCAAACGCACTCAACAGCAGGCTAGTCAATAGCCCAATCAGCCCATAGACCCGAAGGTTGCGTGAAAATCTCATGACTCGATGGTTGAAGAATAAGGGTTCGCGTGGGAGGAATTTGCCATGATTTGTCCTGACCATCTCGTCGATTGCTATAGGATGTCAGTCCTGCAAATTTACTTTAAAGGAATCACTGCCGCAATAGACAGCCGCGCCACAGAATGTCATCGCCCCTTCATGCTTGGATTGGTCCTGCCAACTGCATCCGCTCGCCCGGTTTGGGAGTTAACAGTTTAGTGGTTGGATAGTGGTGTTGTAGGGTCGATCGCAATTCCTCCACCCCACCTTCGGGTTTGAGGAGGGTGAGCAATAGCCCTTCAAAGGTGACATCGCCCCCGGCGGCGGTTGGCAGGAGAAACTTGGGTTGCAGCATTTTCACAACGTCCAATACGGTCTTGTGTCCTTGGATGAGTGGTCCCAACAGCGGCAGGGTCAGGCTGACGATCGGGGTAATTGCCACATCCACAGGCGCGATCGCCGCCAGCTCTGGCGCTGGAAACCCATGGGGTTCGTAGTAAAGGCTGGTGTGTTCCTGCTGATCCTGCAACAAATAGCCATTCTCCGTCACAAAGGGTCCAATCGCCGCCCCCGGCAGGGCTTGGATGGTGAGGCGATCGCCCATACTGATGCTTTTGCTGTGGCGAGGCGAGTCGTCTGGGTAAATCCCAATGCCTGTACAACCTTGATTGCGCTGGGAGAGCCGACGACGGGAATCGTCCGATCGAGTTGCTTTAAGGTGGGTGGGTGGGCATGGTCTTCCAAGCCTTGGGAGAGCAAGATGAGATCGATCGCGGCGGGAATGGCTTGGGGCTGAGGATGGCTGCCCTTAAATAACCATGGCTGATTGCCAAACACCAACGTCCCCACCAACCAAGGATCGACTAAAATCCGCCACCCTGCCATCTCGATTAACCAGGAATTGCTATCTAACCAAGTCAGTTCCATTGCCCTTGCCCTCGTGTAACTTCTTCATTGTAAATCGTTACACTTGTCAACATCGAGAAAATCACCGCCCGATGGGATAGGACTACCCGCCTTATATTCCCTTGATCTTTAGCTTGGCGTGCAACTCATCTTTGATGCGATTGAGGAGGGAGGTTTCATCTAGCGATGCCAAAATCTGTTGGATTGTGGCTTTTGGACCCACCACTCCCCAGGAAGCCCCATTGGCAAGATAGGTTTTAGTGACCTGCCCGATCGCATAGGAGGAAACCCCGGCGATCGCCGCTTGGGTAATGGCGACGGAAACATAGGGAGCAAGGGAGGCTCCACCCGTTGCCGGAGCCGAAAGCCCCAGCAGTCCTTTGAGCGATCCTAAGCCAAAAATGGCGACGAGTTCCCCTAACGTGACGCCGCCCATCCCCAAAGCGATGGTTTTGAGCAGGTCTGCACCGCCCTGTTGGGTCATGGCAATCCCATACAACTTCGACAGGGTGAGGATCATGGCGATGTCAATCACCGCTCCACTCATGATATCTACAACCGTGAGCGGATTGAGCGCCGTTGCTACTGCCTTTGTCATTACCCCGTTCCAGATGGTTTGATTTGCCGTTTGCTCGCGGATCTGCATCTTTCGTTGCACCAGTCTCTCGTTTACCCGATCGGCATAGAGTAGGGAATTGAGGGCAATCAGGGACTTGCCCTCCCGATCGAGCACATCTAAAATTTTGAGTTGTAACTCCTCCACATGGGGAGTACCTCGGCTAACTTCGATCGCTATGCCGCTCTGCTGTCGCACTGCCTGTTGAACCAACGGAGCCGCTGCGGTCATGACGATCTCGTCGGGTGAGATCAACCCCTGCAATCGCTGGTCTCGCAGTGTTTGGTAGATGGCTTGGCGATCGGCATTGGGATATTGATCGACCTTGTTAAACACCAATAGCATGGGTTTGCTCACCTGCCTGAGCCTTAGCAAGGCGTCATATTCCACCTTGGTGATGTCACCAGCAATGATAAACAGAATCAGATCGGAGGCTTGGGCGATCTGCTGGGCAAGCTGCTCCCGCACTTCGCCATCCACTTCATCAATCCCTGGAGTATCTACCAATTCCACCTGGGATTCCCCCAAGCTCGGCAGAGACACCTTGAAAACGTCGGGGTCACTGCCTAGAGCAGGCGTTGATTGCCAATTCCAGGAGGCAGCCTGCACAGTTTGGGTAACCCCGTGGATCGCCCCTGTCTCAAACACAGGGTGTCCCAATAGGGCATTGAGCACGGAGGATTTTCCTCGCCCCACCATGCCAAACACGGCAATGCGCACGATCATGTGCTCTAGTTTATTGAGAGTAGACTCTAGCCCGCCAATCTCTGATTCCAACCCCGATCGTTCATCCTCAGTGAGATCAAGACCCTCAACCAACTCCTTTAAGACCTCATGGGCATGGCGATAGTTTAGCTCCGACTGAATGGCACTAAATCGCTCCAGCACATCTCCTAGCTCATCCGTTGCTCCAGAGGACGGAGGATTTGAGCTTGCCGCCACTGGATTCTCGTCATGGGAATTGGCAGATGGGGCGTCAGTCAACTCTAACCTCCTAGCAATTAAAAGAATGGATCGAATAAAAGCAAACAGCGTTGAGAGAAGCGCAACCAGGCTGCGTTTCTCTCAACACTCCAATGCATTGTTAATTCACGACTTGAGGAGTTAATGATCAGGAATAAACCCGCCGCTTGCGCCGTGCCATAATTGCTTTCCGCTTCCGCTTCTCCAACGGAGTTTCAAAATGGCGATGACTTTTGACATCTGCCAAAATCCCTGCCTTAGATACCTGTCGCTTAAATCGTCGTAGCGCCGATTCGATTCCTTCATTCTCACCCAGTACCACTTGGGTCATGCCGCTCTCCTTTTTGCTACCAGTCGCTCGGTTACAGCCACCTTTCTTCTAATCATAATAAATAATGATCGCGCGAAAAACGAGACTAACCCTGCAAAGTCTGCTATCGAACTAGGGGTAAATCGACCGCACCAAAATTAACTGTCAAGGCAACGTTTAGGTGCTCCAGAGCGTTCACCAACCAGTCCACAACCTCGCGGGATTGATCTTCGTAATGGCTAAACAAAATTGAAAAGCGCCGCTCCAGATAGGCGCGGACTTTGCGACAGAATAGGACGATCCTCAGCAGCAAGCCCGTAGTCAAGGTTGGACCCAGATTGGTCAATAGGTCGATGAAGATAAAGTGGTTGGGCTGATTGGGCTTATCGACCACCAGGAAGTTGAGCAAATAGCTACAGGTGCGCACCATCAGAAAGTCATTAACTACGAGAGCATCGCTTTCTGGGAACGTGGCTTCTAGCTGTCTACACAGTTGCAAGTTAAATTGGCGTCTGCCGTAATCTGGATCGATCGCCCCAGTGATGTATTCATACAAATCCCGCTTGAAGGTGCCATAGGAAATGGCTTTGCCACTACGGGCAGAAAAATTGTGGGCGATATCTCGGTAGGTACTAGAGCCATCAATCCGACCAGCGTAGTGTTTGATTGCTTGACAAAGCTCTAGGTCTGGGAGCAGGGTGGGGTTGGCAACGGGGGTGATTAGACGGGGCGAGCCAGATTGCTTGACTTGGGACTGGCGTACCTGGTAGGTGACATACTGCGACAAATCAATCTCAAACTGATGCTGAACCCTTGCCTGAATCGTCTTAACGGTTCGTTGCTGCTCGATCGTGCTGTCTTCGCTCAATAAGCAGTGCTCATAGAGATAGGGATAGCGACGAATCAGAGAGCCTAGGGGACGCTGGTGCTCAGGGGAGTTGGCTTCGGCGGTTTGGGTTAGAACCTGAGACAAACGGCAAAGCGTCAGGTATTGTTCGGTCTCGGTAAATAGACTGACTAGCTCTCGCAGCCGTTTGACGGAGCGCGATCGACAGATCCCCGGTGCAGCCGTATCTGGAATCGACTCAAACAGCTTAATCAATTGGGGAATCGCCCCCTGGGAGGATAGGCGAGACTGCCAACGGTTGATCAAAATATGACAGCAGCGGTTTAGAACAAAACGGAAATCCTCAGGCGCGGTCTTTGCGGAGGTGACGGCATCAAGGGCAGTGGCAACGTCGAGGTCTGGATAGTGGGTGCCATCAATAAACAAATTGTAGAAGCGCTCAACCAGTTGGCTTGGCGACTCATGCTCGACCCAATGGAGTAGATGATCGTACAGTCGTTGCTCTTCGTTGCTAATAAATCGATTGGAACGACCTGTCCAGGTAGTCACCACAAGTAGAACCCTCTGCTTAAGCGGAACTGAGATCAACAGCGATCGAAAATGCCCTCAGGTTGGAAGAGCTTGTTTTTACACTAAATGGTTTCACACTAAATCTTAGTATCAACCCGGCAACCACAAACCCTTTGCGCCAAATATTCCCAATGCTAGTGGATGAAAAGTCCAGCCAACTGTGACCGCCATCACGCCAAGTCGCCAACTACCCTCGCCAACTATGCTAAGTAATCATCGCAAAAAGCAATCATTATGTCGGTAGTTTAGGAAACGGATAGCGGGCAACCAATCCAATTTTCACCAGCAGGGACAGGGAAAAGGCATAGCCCAACCCGCCCTTCCAACCCCATCAAATTTTCAATAGACAAACAGGCATATAATAGCAGAATTTATTGAATTGTAAAGATTAAACAGCGGGGCAACGCGTTCGGTAATATGGCGTTCGGTAATACGGCGTTCGGTAATATGACGAATTTCATTGCATTGGATCAGTTAATTTCAATTACGTCTGCAACTCCGATTAACCTGGCGATCGATCGATCTCCCACAGGCATCACCACCGACAGTCGCTCAACTGCCCCTGGTCAAATTTTTCTGGCGCTGCGAGGCGATCGGTTTGATGGACACGCCTTTGTTGCCACTGCCATCGCCGCAGGGGCGATCGCCGCGATTACGGACCACATTCCCGACTCGGCAGTTGGGTTGCCGTTGTTGGTAGTCAAGGACACTCTACATGCCTATCAAGCGATCGCCCGTTGGTGGCGCGATCAGTTTTCCATTCCAATTGTCGCGATCACGGGTTCGGTGGGCAAAACAACCACGAAGAATTTATTGCCGCCGTGCTTGCCACCCAGGGACGGGTTTGGAAAACCCAGGCAAACTACAACAATGAAATTGGCGTTCCTCAAACTCTGTTGGCGCTGGATTCGACCTATGACTATGCTGTGATCGAGATGGGGATGCGGGCGGCGGGGGAAATTGCCCTCCTCGCCCAGATTGCCCGTCCGGATGTGGCAGTGATTACCAATGTGGGGACGGCTCACATTGGGCGGTTGGGGTCTGAAGCGGCGATCGCCCAAGCCAAGTGCGAGTTACTCGCCCAGCTACCCACCAATGGAACGGCGGTGCTAAATGCAGATAATCCCCTATTGATGGCGACGGCGAGCCAGGTGTGGCAGGGTCAAACGCTGACCTACGGCTTGACAAGCGGCGATCTCCAGGGACGATTGCTTGATCTAGACACAGTAGAGGTGGAGGGGAGGAGGTTTCGCCTGCCCTTGCCGGGGCGGCATAACGCAGTTAATTACCTGGCAGCCCTAGCGGTTGCCAAGGTCTTGCAGGTGGATTGGGCAGGGTTAGCCGATGGCGTTGCCGTATCGTTGCCCCAGGGACGAGCACAGCGCTATACCCTACCGGGTGATGTTGTGGTTTTGGATGAAACCTACAATGCGGGGCTAGAGTCAATGATTGCTGCCCTGCACCTGCTAGCTGAAACCCCCGGTCAGCGCCGCATCGCCGTATTGGGCACGATGAAGGAACTAGGGGAGCGATCGCCAGAGTTTCATCAAACGGTGGGGAATGTGGCACGTCAGGTGGGGGTCGATCGCCTGCTGATTTTGGCAGATGAGCCAGAACGGCAAGCCCTGGTGGCGGGGGCAATGCCGCTGGAGGCGGAGGTGTTTGAAAGCCATGAAGCGCTGGTGGAACGGCTTAAAACATTGGTGCAACCGGGCGATCGCCTCCTGTTTAAGGCATCCCGTGCTGTCGGGTTGGATCGGGTTGTGCACTCTTTCTGCTCCCACGTCGAAATTCGAGCTTAATGCGGAAATTTCATTGGGCTGAAGGGAAGGATTCATCAAACCAAGCGTTCGATCGCCTCGGCATTCGCTAAAATTTATCCCAACTGTGTTGCTTACGATTGCCGAACGCTTAGATTATCTTTACTAATGGGTTTAAACCGTTCTTTACCCCAAGCAGTAATTCGTTTATACTCACCTATCCATTTGTAACTGTTTTTGGTCAATGACCTCAACTCCCGTCCCGCGTCAACCTCCCTCCTCTCCTGATTTTTCTGGTGGCAGTCCATCACCAGAAATTACGCCTGTGTTTGCTTTAAAGGAGTTGGTGTCTCGGTTACGACGAGAGCAAAATAAGATTCAAGATCTCTTAGGGTCGCTGGGGTTTGCCCTGCGGAGTTTTAACAATCTCAAGCAGTTTTTAGATTTGACTCCCCTGATTGCCAGTCGCGTCACCGATGCGGATGGTGGGGCATTGATCCTATTTCGTTCCGATGGGCAGTTGCACTTGGAGCGCTTACACTGTCAAGACAGTCAGCAGTGCCAAGACGTACGCAAGGCGTTGGAGGCGGCAACTCGGCAATTGGCTAGCTCAGCCTCTCCGGCGGGCAAAGCATCGATGTCTCCTAGTCTGACAGCGGCTCTCGATCGCCAGGTTAGCCATTCCCTAGGGGCAAACGTGCAACTCTTTGGCACGTCGATTTTGATCAAGAGTACCGAGCGGGGACGGCTCTATGTCTTTAGTCGTGATCCAGATTATGAATGGACGGAGACGCGACAGAAATTAGTCCGATTGGTGGCAGACCAGACCGCCGTGGCGATCGCCAATGATGAGCTAACGGTGGAACTGCGCAAAAAAGAACGCCTCGATCGCGAGTTGGAAATTGGTGCAGAAATCCAACTGCAACTGCTGCCACGCCAATGTCCTACCATCAATGGCGTGGCGCTGGCAGCCCGCTGTCAAACCGCCAATCGGGTGGGGGGCGACTACTACGATTTCATCCCCGCCAATTACGATCAGATTCGCTTAAAGAAATCGGGGGTGCAGGAGTGCGATCGCTGGAGTTTGGCGATCGGCGATGTCATGGGGCAAAGGGGTTCCCGCCGGGCTGATCATGACGATGCTTCGGGG
>JAAUSV010000139.1 GCA_012032525.1 Leptolyngbyaceae cyanobacterium SL_7_1 | reverse complement strand
AGCTAAATTCTCCAAGGCTAAAGTTTTCCTGATCAATTCCAGAAATTTCTTTGATTAATTGTCCTGAAGTACTCCAAACCCGTAGAGCATCTTCGTCAGAATTGGTTACTAAAAACTTTGAATCAGGACTAAATTTGATCGATTGCTCTCCGCCTCCTAATGAAGCAATTTGTTCTCCTGTAATACTCCATAGGGTGGGGGACACATCAGCATTGCTCTCATATGAGACAATGAATTGGCTATTTGGACTAAATTCAAAATCCACTACTCCCTGTAATCGCAGTCGTTCTTTGTTCTCGCTATTTGCCCAAATCAAGGCATCTGAGATTTCTGTATAGATGGCGTCACGATCGCGCAACAACGGATTCTCTAACAACCTCACCGCCTTCACCGCATTGATCGTCCCCTCCATCGAACGGTTCGCTAACAAATTGGCTCTGGAAGATTCAGCAAACGCTACACTACTGCGACGTTGAGCTTGACTCCACTGAAAGAAGGTGGCAACCGACACGCTGGTGATGGCAGCAAAAGCGCCGATTACAGCCGTCCAGCGCAAATGCACATTGCGATATTTGCGTTGAATGCTGCGTTGGACAAACTCCAATTCTGCTTGGTTAAACCAATTGCGATCGGGCGGATTCAACACTTCTTTTTGCAACACATCTAAATAAGGATCAGCATTCCATAAATAGGGAGTTTCATTCGTCTTCCAGGCAAGTGCAGCCGGGGTCAGACGACGTTGCAAGTCTAAATTCTTCTCCGCTTTGACCCAATCTGCCAGCCTTGACCAACCTTTAACTAAGGCATCATGGGCAGGCTCAATGTAGTGATTGCCGTCCTTATCAGTGTCTCGCACTAATAGACGAGCTTCATTTACAAAATCATTAATCACTCCATTCACCAGATCCGCTTTATCCTCTGGATATTCCAACTCCGACAAAAACACCCGTCGCCGCGCCAACTCCCCCGATCCGCTTGCCACCATTCGCAGCATTACCATCTGCACGATCGCACCCTGTCCCCGTTTTTCCCACTTCTCGTAGATTCGATCGGCAGCTTTGGTCAAACTCAAGGTAACGCCACCCAAGTCATCGTAATCTTGTTGGATGATGGAGCGATCGACGGCTTGCCCTCCCCTCACGGCATTTTGGCGATCGAGATATTTCAAATAAAGCTCACTTAGTGTGTAGGACAACAACGGTAACGGTCCCGGCATGGTCAGCACTTCATCGATCAGTTGATCCACGAGTTTATGTGGGTCAAAATACATCACACGGGCTTCGGCGGGTTTTTCGATCGCCTCGCGAAGTTCTTCTCGATTCATTACCGTGATATAAAACTTGGCATCCCACCAATGAGGCTTTAAAGCAAAGTTTTCCAGTTGAGGTTCAAAGTCCGATCGCAGAGTAAATATGACTCGTAAGGTAGTTGGATGAGCATCAATTTCTTTGGCAATCCGTTGTAGAAATACTTCTCGTTCATCAGTCTCTTGACGCAACGTAATCAACTCTTCTGCTTGATCAATGATGAGTAAAAGATTGGTATTAAGGTTGTATTTTTCTAGTTCTACTTTGAGTGCTTGCAATGGTGTTGTGCCGGGACGCAAGAGGGCGATCGCCCATCTCGGCTCGGTTTTGGCTTCAAAATACGGAAGTAATCCAGCTTTGACCAGACTGGATTTTCCTGAACCCGATGCACCCAACACAACTGTGAGTGGATGCGTTTCCACAAACGCTTGTAGTTCCTTGGTAATCTTGTCTCGTCCAAAAAATAATTTTTTGTCGTTCTTCTCAAACGAGTTTAAGCCTCGATAGGGATTGGTTGAGGGATCGAGCGTTGGAGCAGGTTCTAAGTTGGGTTCCTCGCCCGTGGGTAGGAAGATGTATTCCCCACCATCATGTTTTTTCAGAGTCCAACTCAACGGAGTTTGTGGTTCTGAGTTGCTTGCTTGGTTGCCATGAATGACGCAATGTTGCACATAGGCATAGAGTTCGGTGGCGGTGACAATGCCATCTCCTTGTTTCGTTTGGGAATCAACGATCGAGTAGCGATCGGCGTCTCCTTCCAATCCTCTAATCAGAGCGGCAGCAAAGGGAGAATGCCCTGCCCGCTGCCCGTTGCTGTAGTGATCATCAGCCGCTTTTTCGTGAGCCCCAGCCGAGGCAATCATCTGCCAAGCGGTGTAGCTGATGAAGCGATCGTACTTCTCCTTGTAAATTATGTCTGTTGCGACTTCGAGATCGCGCAGACTACACCAGCGCAATCGTGCGGCAAAACAACAGTCTAAAATGCCGAGAAAGTGGCGACACTCCAACGCCTCTAGCGCTTCCTGTAGGGTGAGCATCGGCAAATAAGTTTCTGGCTTTCCCTGACGCGCATCTTGGGGAATCAAATATCCCGCAGGTTCAACCGTGTCTACCCCCTCTCCATGACCCGCAAAGTAAAATAGCAGGCGATCGTCCTTTGTCACCCGTTGGGGCAACTCAACCGTCAATAGATGGTTGAGGTTGCTCAAGGTAGCATCTTGATTAAAGTAAGTTAATACCTCGTATTTGTGCTGGTTTTGCAGAACATCCGCTAGTTTCTTTGCGTCGTTAACCGGATTTTTTAACCGGGCAATGCCATTGCTGTAGTTATCAATGCCAATAATCACCGCTAGGCTTTGATTGAACTTCTTGGATTCGCTCATGATGCACTCTGGGGTTGATAGGGGCGATCGAGATCAAGCCAGAAATGAGTCCATACAGCTAATTCAACCAATTTGAATTGGTTAAATTGGCTGCATGAAGTTACATCAAGGTTAAGCCAGGATTGTTAGATATAGCAATCCTGTTTGAACCATGAAATCCTGCCGCCCCAGATCCCCGGCTTCTTGGAGAAGCCGGGGATCTTTGTTTCACGGTTGATTTAGGATTGCTATAGTTGAACGGCTTTAGAATTTCTTCCCACCCAAAATCCTTACAGATCCAGGACAAGTCGGTGAGTTTTAGGACGAGAAATGCAGATGAGTGCGGAACCCTCGTCGATCGCCGCTACAGGTGTTGTTTCATACTCTACCTCGCCTTCCAAAATTCGACACATACAAGTCCCACAAATGCCTTGACGGCAGCTATGGTCAGGCTGTAGGTCATTCGCTTCCGCAAATTCTAAAAGATTACCATCGCTCGATTGCCAACTTGCAGTGTGTCCCGATGCAGCAAACATCACTTCAGCGTGGTCAATGGCTCCATTTGATGCCACTGCCCTTGCTTCAGTCGGTTGGGGGACTCCCTTCGTAAATGCTTCAAAGAAAACTCGATTTTCAGGAACCCCCGCCACTTGCAACCCCTCCCGGAGCGACTGCATAAAGGCGGGAGAGCCGCAGAGAAAATACTCAGCGTCCTGTTGAATCAGCGATCGAATCAAGTCTGTATTCACATAGCCTGTGCTGTGATAGTGTCCGTCGTCTTCCAGTTCGGGACGACTATAGGCAAAGTGTACTTGCATGGTTGAATTTTGTTGGGCGATCGCCTTTACCTCATCTCGAAAAGCATGAAAGTCACCACTTCTGGCACCGTGAACAAAGTAAATCGATCGAGTTGGGTTGAGAGCGACAGCCTTTGCCATGCTGATCATTGGCGTAATGCCCACCCCATTGCTGATCAACACTGCGGGCAGAGGTTGGTGGACATCTAAAACGAATTTGCCACTGGGAGGCTTCGCCGCAATGACCGTGCCCTCATGAACCTGATCATGCATAAAATTAGAGGCAATCCCCGGCATAAACGTTGTGCCAGCGGGCATGGGTTCTCGCTTAATTGAGAGTCGATACTGTTGACACGGCTCAGCGTAGTCGGAGAGGGAATAGGTGCGGATCACAGGACTGGTTTGACCTGGAATGTCTAACTTAATGGTGAGAAACTGCCCAGGTTGAAAATTTGGAATCGCGCCTTGATCCTCAGGCTGTAAATAGAACGAGGTGATTTCCTCACTTTCTTTGACTTTGCCAACTACAACAAAATTGCGCCAGTTTTTCCAAACGGGGCGATCGCCCTGTTCCAGTGATGGGGGAGATTGAGTGCTAGTGGATGGCAGCGGACTTGCCTTAGCTGGATAGAGCAAGCCAAACACTGCCCCACACCCAATCCCAACGAGGGATGCGTAAACGGCTGCCCGATGGGCGGCGTTATCTTTGGCGCTGCCGACACCGAGCACGACTCCAGCCGTCATGGCAACCACTGAGCCAACGGTGACAGCGGCAGCAAGGCTTCTTGCAACCGGATTTTGAATCCTACCTAAACTTTCTAGCATGGGGGTTACTCCTAGGTCACGTGGAATGAAGGGCGATCGATCAAAGAACACAGGAATTTGTGTCTAACTCCTGCTCAAAACTGATCAAGGAAAGGTGATGGGGGTTGGCTAAGAGGGTCTTGGAAACCAGGAAAGCAGCGATCGTCCAAGTTTGATATTTTCTAGCTTCTTTACCAATTAATTTGCCGTGTCTGCCATCGTAATATTCAGCCCATTGGTCGATCGATAGGCGTTTCTCGGCAATGTCTAGGGCTTTGGCAGCCAAGTCTGCTCTTCCGGTTTTGAGGGTTGCAGCAGTGAGGAACCAGAGCAGAACGGGCCAATTACCGCCATTGTGATACGACCAGGGAATATTCTTTGGATCACACCCTGTAATTGTTCGCCAATCTTGACCTGCCAAAGCTGGAAAGCAAATTTTGAAGGGCATGGAGCCGACCAAATCCTGCCACTGCTGTTCGATTAAGTGGGTGATTGCTTGGGATTGCTGAGCAGTTGCCAACGAGACGACTACCGCCATCAAATTGCCAAGCCCAAAGAAGCGAAAATCAATTTGCCCCGGTCCAAGATTGCCAACAAAGTAACCGCTGTGGTCGGTCAACCAATCAACTAACCATGCCGGAATCGTGTCTGGATAGACATTGAAGCGATTCATTGCCCCGTCCCCAAACTGCTCACCCTTGTAGCGATAGATTTCGTTGAGACGCTGCAAATCCATCCAGTAATACTGGCGTAGATGGTAAGTAAGATGACTCAAGCGAGTTGTGACCGCTTGCAGATAGGTAACACCTGTGCCCTCTGGTAACAACAATTCTTGTGCGGTGCGCAGGGCGGCATAAAACAGGGTTTGGATCTCCAATGGGTGCCCAGATAATCCCATGCGACGATCGATCATACAGGACCCATCTGGCACTAATAAAGTGGGGAATAGATCAAATCGCGCTTCCAGGCAAAGTTGCAAAATTAATTGAATTCCCATTTGAAAATCTGCCCGATGCGCCAGTGCCCAATCCTCGGTGGCTTTGACATATGCTCGCAGCAAGATCAGCCACCAAAAGCAGGAATCGACTGGGGCAACTCTGGCGATCGCCTGTTCCCCAAAATCCGCTACTAAATACTCTGTCTCCTGCTCACCCACCACTTTGAAACTAGCAGGATGTAGACCCTGTCCGGGTTGAAAGCAATCGAGTCGTCGCTCACGACTCTGAAGTTCCAAGCTGACGATCAAAAAGTTGCGAACAATATCAGCTTGACCCTGCATCAAGAAAAACAGGGCAGAGGGAACAAAATCTCGCACAAAGCACTGATCGTAGTTGAGGGCTTCCGCCGCTGGATCACGAGCGGCGATCGTGCCAACAGGCTGGTTTTGGTAATAAATAATGGCATCGGTAAGCGCTGTGTGAGCTGCTTCGATCAGTGCATCTGCTACAAGCATGGAGATTCCTAAACTGAATGGATAAACGAGTTGTAGTGTTAACCATCTCGCTGTTGAACATTCCGAGCCGTCTGACCAGTAGCGCCTTCTACCAGTTCAAAGGTAACGGCGACTCCTGCGTTCACGGTGCGGTAGCCTTCCCCCGGAATCGCCGTGAAGTTGAAGAAAACATCGTTGCCGCCATCCTCCCTCACGATCATGCCGTTCCCCGTTTTTAGATCAAACCAACGCACAGTGCCGTGGACGACAGGTAGACCACTACTGCCTAATTTAGGGGCACCCTTTGCCCACGTTTGTTGGGGAATGCGAATCTGCTTAACGGCTGGAGTGTTGTAGGCTTCATAGCAGTAGTCCGATCGCTTCTCCATAATGGTGCGCAAGTCTTGCCGCAGTTCCTCAATCGTCGGTCGTCCCACAAAGAACCAGCCATTATAAATTCTGTGAATCGTTCGATCGGGATGCAGGACAAAGGTGTAGGGTTGCGATCGATAGGCATATTCCCCCTCCGTTTCATCCAAAATGTTGAGTTGTTTGATCAGATCGCGGTTCTCGTCACACAAAAACTGCCACTGAGCACCTAAACCCGCTCGAAAGGCAGCCTGCACGATCGGCGGATCAACGGAAATCGTCGCTAGTTTGCAATAGTTAACGGCGAGTTCCTGCTGAAACAGCACCAGTTGGGAGAATTGCTGGCGATCGCGCGGACAAAAGAATCCCCGATAAAACACTAGAATCAACGGATAGCCGTCGGTAAATCCCAGGTAGTGATCCACCAAACCAGCCTGGGTGAGACTGGAGAGTTGGATCAACTCCTGTTCGTGGTTGACAAGATTGGCGTTGGGGAAGCGATCGCCCACCCTCAAATTCGTAGTCATTACTAGCTGCCAAAGGTTGCCACACCAAAGGTGGCGTTGAATTGGCGACACCAGATCACCGCTGACTTGTAATCATCCAAATTCACATCTGCCGGAATTAGGTAGCGCTGTGCCCCTGTGAATTCTTGCAGTGGTGCCAGGATGACGTAATCCCCTTCCTGCAAAGGATAGGCGGGCGGTTCGGTCGAACCTAACACATCATCTAATCGGTGCAAAATCACGTATAAATCTGGACCTTGATCACTCGTACTAAACGCCGAGTCTAACTCCAAATAATTCTCTCCGTTCTCACTGACAACCCGCGCAGTTCCCGCAGTTGGTGCTTCTCCCGCAACAAACGTGCCCGTTTTGATGGGTTGATCTGTAGCCGCCGCTGTTGTCTCAGCAGGTGCGGCAGCAGTCACGGCTGTGCTAGGAGTAGGACTCACCGCTTCACTCACGGGTGGCGTAACGGTTGTTTCACGGGTGCAACTAACAGACACGATCAAGGCAGCACTCAGAACAAAAAATTGACTAACTTTCATGGGACAGACTCTCCAATTAATTCAAACATTTGAAACTTTGAAATTATGACATTGCCGGACACATCGGCATGTCGTCTCCAATCAACAACCGTGCCAAACTGGGCAAGGCTTCCCCATAGGTGGGGTGAATATGCACCGATTGCTCTAGTAACTTCCAGGTGGCTTTGGCTTCCATCAATGACAAAAATACGTGAACCAGTTCCGCCGTTTCGTAGCCCACCAAGGTTGCACCCAAAATTTGATCCGTATCGCGATCGACCACCATGCGATAAAACCCCAAATCGTGCCCCCACTCAATGCCACGGGCAATGTGCGCCATTGGCAATGTCACACATGCCGCATTCAATCCTTGCGTTTGGGCTTGTTCCAAGGTCATGCCAACGCGCCCCACCTGCGGCTCGGTGTAGGTGGCATAGCCCAAGACGCGATCGCTACGAGTGCGCGATTCTCCAGCCAAAATCGCTTTGAGGCGGCGGTAGTCCTCCCAGGAGACGTGGGTAAAGGCGGGTTGTTTTGCCACATCGCCGATCGCATAGATTCCCGGACAGGTGGTGTGGAATTGCTCGTCGATTTTGATGAATCCTTGGGAATCCAGTTCGATCCCTGCCGCTGCTCCGTTTAAGGCACTGGTGTTGGGTTTGCGCCCAATCACCACCAGTAGGGCTTCGCCCTGGAGCTGTTCGCCATTGCTTAAGGTTAGAGTAAAAATCCCATTTGCGTGGGCAACGTTTTCGGTATTGACGTTGAAATGCAGGAAAATACCGTCTTGCTGAAAGGCGTCGGCGAGGACTTGACTGACCTCTGGTTCCTCCTGGGAAAGCAGGCGATCGCCCCGAACAATCAGATGGGTTTCGCTGCCGAGTCGCGCCAATCCCTGTCCCAACTCCATGCCAATGTAGCCGCCGCCAATCACCAGTAACCGGGGGGGCAAGGCTTGTAGATCAAAGAAATTGCGGTTCGTTAGATAGGGCGTGTCGGCTAGTCCAGGAATGGTGGGAATCAGCGACGACGTGCCCGTGTTGATCACGATCGTGGGCGCTTCCACCACCCGATCGCCCCCCATGACGGTGTGATGGTCGGTGAACGAAGCTTCGGCGCAGATAATTTCCACCCCCGCGCTTGCTAACCGCCGTTTTGAGCCTTGATTAAACTGATCGCGAATGCTCCGCACCCGCTGCATCACCGCCGGAAAATCGACCTCAATCTGGGCATGAATCCCCAACTTGGCGGCTAAGCGTGCCCGACCCGCCGCATGGGCAGCGGCTAGAAATGCCTTGGAGGGCGTGCAGCCATAGTTGACGCAACTGCCCCCCAAGGCATCTCGCTCAAATAGCACAACCTTGCGCCCAGCGTTGGCACAATCGGTAGCAAAGGGAATGCCGCCCTGCCCACTGCCGATTACAACAATATCTGCGGTTTCCATAGTGTTTATCCTAAATTAATGGTTGGCAACAGCGATCGCCCGAATCCGTTCCTGGCGATCGAAAAATCGCGGTCTAAACAGGATTTTGAATAGTAACTTTAACGATGCCCATTCTCCAGGCGAGCAACGGCTCTGCCACTGTCCTGGACGACAATACAATAGCTCAATTAACCCCCGTTGTTGAGCGAGGGTCAGCGGTTCAAACCCAATCCGCACAATGGGAAATTCCGGATGGCGATCGGTACGAACGACTTGCCCCGACAGGGTTAATTGGGTTTCCATCAAGTCCAGTTGAATCGGACGTTGCTGGAGTGCTTCCATATCCAACAGATCGGGCTGAGTCAGCGCCACCTCAACGCCCTCCTCTGAAAGTGCCGTGGTCACTCCCCAAAACGATCGCTGACCTACCTGAAGACGCACTGTTCGCCGCAGGCTATACCACTCGTAGGGACTGGTACGGGGCACATCTACCAGCACCATCAGGGCAATACTCAGCATCAGCAGGTTATAGGCACTCCAGATCCAACCGAGTCCAATGCCTTTGAGTTGGGCGGCAATCTCCGCAGGCATACTGGGCTGCCAGGTTCCCATAATCAGGTAGTTGCCCAAATTCATCCACAGGCTGAGGGCGGTGACGATGAACATAGCAATCAAGGGAAACGCCAATTGCCAATTGAACGAAAAGCGATCGCTCACACCTCCCTTGGGTGTCACCTTAAATCCCTTGCCAAAGGGATTGAGCATGACTTTGACCACGGTGATGGCAAGCGGAAAGGCTAACACCAGCGAGTAAATGTCAGACAGCACCGCAGACCGAGCACGGGTGTTTAACCAGGCAAATGCCGTCAGTTGTACCAGATAGAACGGGACAAAGAAATACAGCACCTCCGTCCCAGTCGCTTGCACTGGAATCACATGCAAAAATGCGTACGCCAAGGGAACAAACAACAACCCCACCCGCGCTGGACTGCTAAACCAATGCAGTAACCCTTCCAAGTGCGCCAACCGTTGCAGTGGATTTAACCCCGGAATCGTCAGGGGGTTGGTTTTGATGAAGAAGGCTTGCAGAGTTCCCTGTGCCCAACGAGTTCGCTGGAGAGCTTGCACCGCAATGTTTTCCGCCGCCAATCCTGCACTCAGTTTTTCATTCAGGTAAAGCACCCGGTAGCCTTGAGCCGCTAAGCGAATTCCCGTGAAATAATCCTCGCTGAGGGATTCGGTGACAAAACAGCCTGTGGCAACTAATGCCGATCGCCGTACCACAAACGAAGTTCCCGCACAAATCACCCCGCCCACCCCATCGCGAATCGGTTGAATCTGACGGTAAAACACCTCCTCATCCGGTGTGAGGGTATTTTCTAAACCGAGATTGCGGGCGATCGGGTCAGGATTATAAAACGTTTGGGGTGTCTGCACCAGTGCCACTTGCGGATCGTGAAAGAACCCCACAGTGCGAGTCAGGAAGTTCTTTGTGGGGACAAAATCGGCATCGAAGATGACAATCAATTCACCACTCGTATGGGCGATCGCATGATTCAAATTTCCAGCTTTAGCGTGGCGATTGTCGGGACGAGTGCGATACTCGCAGCCCAACTCTGCGGCTAAAGCTTGGATTTCTGATCGACGGGTGTCGTCGAGTAGATAGATTGTTTTGGCATCGTATTCCAATGCCTGACAACCAATGATCGTGCGACGTAAAATAAATGCTGGTTCGTTGTAGGTCGGAATTAAAATATCAACCGTTGGCGTGAACGCCCCATTTACCACAGCTTGCGATAACCGATCGGCTTCCAGTCGTCGATCGTGGGTGCGCAGGAGTAATAGCAGTTGAATCATGCCACCACTGAGTAGCAGCAACTCCATCACAAATAACCCAATGCTAAACACTCCATTCAATGGCGTACTGAGATTGAGCGTGGAGAGCGATCGCCACACCAAATAGCGCACCGCCAACACCAGTAAAATACTAACGACTAAGGTTCGTGACCAAGGGCGCGGGCGTGGCGAAAGCTTGATAATTGCCAGGACAATCACCATCAATGCCATTGTCCAAACCAGTAAATAGTGCCCCATCACCATCGGGACTTCAATCCACATGGGCGGATTGCCCTGAAGCTGATCTAACCGTTGGAAGATCGTGCTGATGGTGCCTTCGCCCGCAAACCAAGCCGTGGCGATCGCGGCTGATAATCCCACAACGACTACCATCACCAACGTGGCAATTTGGGGAGATTTGCACCAGCGCAAGCTAGAACGGGAATGGCGGGGGCGCAGAACAGTCATTATCCAACCTCAGTGTCAACGGTCTTTTGCAAACCATCGTCATGGTGACACAGACATCTGACACCAAAATGAGGGGAGACTGAGCGTTATCTAAAAAATATCGATGGTGAATTCTTAATGAGAACTCGTTTGTTTGGTTGTTGAAATAGCTCTTGAGATATGTATTGCCTGGTCGGATCTATAGCAATCCTATCTAAATCATGAAATCCTGCCGCCCCAGATCCCCGGCTTCTTTTGGAGAAGCCGGGGATCTTTGTTTTACGGCTGATTTAGGATTGCTATAGCTTTCGTTTCATTTGGTGAGAGCCAGTTTAGAGGATGTCTGAGAAGTATGAATTGCCTGATGTTCGCCCCCTAAATCCCCCAAAATTGGGGGACTTTGAGCAAAGAACGGATTGAAAGCCCCCCAATTTTGGGGGGTTGGG
>JAAUSV010000138.1 GCA_012032525.1 Leptolyngbyaceae cyanobacterium SL_7_1 | reverse complement strand
CCGTGGATTGGGAACAAACTGGGCGGGCAATCGTGCTCCTGCAACAGGGCGACTGAGCGGGAGGGTTGGGCTGAGACGAGCCACACCGAGAAATGGCCGAGTCGCGTTCTTGGCGAATAGTGTCCGCCAATTTGGCGAACTGGTGGGGGGTGGCGGGAAAGGCACGGCTTGCCAGGTTCAACCCCTTACCTTCTTCGGCTAACTCCGATAGCAACAATCGCTCAAACGTCTCTACCTCTACCAAAGAGTCCTGGAAGGAACGATGCACGGCTGGCAAGGGAGCTGTTGTGCCCGATTCCTGATGTCCAATCCCCATCTCCTGCCAGCGTTCTTCTGCCTGCTCAAACCAACGATCGCTGTGGGCGAGGCACTGGTCGAGTTCGTCGATCGCCACCATCGTATTGGATGGTAGGTAATCGAGTAGGGAGGCTGGATGCTCAAAGGCTAAACCCAGAAATCGCCGCATGCCTTCGATCGACTGTCCCTGGTCAAGCCGCTCCTGTTCCTCTGGAGACAGGTAGGGTGCCAGGGCGGGGTTTTCCTGCCGCTGTCCCTCGGTTTGCGAATGAATCTCCCACCCGTTGACCCCCAGTCCTTGGAGGATGACTGGACTAAATGTGGTAGCGGTGAGTACCAGTTGATTGATACTGTCGAGGGATCGCTGGGTTGCCGGATCAAACTCACGAATCTGGTCTAACTCATCGCCAAATAACTCTAGGCGCACGGGCAACTCCGACGCCACTGGAAACACGTCGATGATGTCTCCCCGACGACTCCACTGCCCTTCTGTCTCCACCAAAGGCGATCGCTCGTAGCCCAACTGCGCCAACTGCCGACTAAACGCTTCCAGATTAATCTCCCTACCCTGATTAAGGGTGAGGCAATAGGGACGAAAGTCGGCAATCGGGGGGAGGTGGGGTTGGAGTGCGCGCTCAGTGGCGACGATGGCAAATGGAGGAGGAGCAGGCGATCGCCCGTTGGTTTGCGTTGCTGTCGGCGGAGATGGCATGGAGGTGATTAGCTCTGCTAACACCTGCAACTGTCCCCAGGTCATCTCTGACTCCGGATCAAAGGGTTCGTAGGGCGATGCCTCCGAGGTGGGATAAAAGTAAACGGATTGCCATCCCATCGCTTCGAGTTGGGCTGTCCATCGACCTGCTTCCTCTAACGTGGCGGTAACGACCAACAAAGGGCGTTGCTGGGTCTGTGCTAGGGTCGAGGCGACTAGCCCTTTGGGAATGCGTGAAATTCCATTTAACGCCAGCACCCGCTGTTGAGCCAGCTTGGTCAGTAGCTCTGTGGTCAGGGGTAATCGTCCTAGAGCACGTGTAACAGAGGAAAACGCCATAGACTTCCATGCGATCGATGAGTGAGACAAACAAACCGTTATTATCTGGTAAATTTACTTATCTTTACCATTTTAAAGGGTTTAACTGAGAGGCTGGTTGAGATAGTTGGATAAATACCCTCACCCAATCCAGATCGGGAGAATGCTAACTGACATGCAACGGACTCATCCCGTTGAACTGTAGACTATGGACAAGAAATCATCCTGTTGACACTGGGGTGTCAACGCAAACCTTGTACAGCCATAATGGCTAACCCTCATGATCCTCGAAATTCTAATTCTTTTGCTTTTAGTCCTGGCGAACGGTGTTTTTGCAATGTCTGAGATGGCGGTGATTTCTGCCCGCAAGACTCGTTTGCAAGAACTCGCTGAGCGAGGCAATAAAAAAGCCCAAGCCGCGCTACAGCTTGCCAATTCGCCGAATCATTTTTTATCTACTGTTCAGGTGGGTATTACACTGATTGGCATTCTAGCGGGTGCCTTTGGTGGAGCAACGCTTGCCAACTCCTTGTCTAGCTATATTGATCAGATTGGTGCTCTGCGCCCCTATAGCCGGGCGATCGCCGTTGGTGTGGTGGTGCTATTCACTACCTATCTCTCCTTGATTGTAGGAGAACTGGTGCCCAACGGTTGGCACTCAACAGTCCTGAGCGCATTGCCACGGCGATCGCCCGTCCAATGGGCATGTTATCGGCGATCGCCTATCCGCTGGTCCATCTCCTCAGCGCTTCCACCGAGGTAATTCTGAAATTGTTTGGGGTGGGACATGCTTCCACCGAGCCGTTTATCACCGAAGAGGAAATTAAGGTGTTGGTGCGGCAGGGTACTGAAGCAGGCATGTTTGAAGTGGCTGAGCAGGATATGGTAGAACGGGTGTTTCGGCTGGGAGACCAACCCGTGGGGGCACTGATGACACCCCGCCTAGATATCATTTGGTTAAATCTGAGCGATTCGTGGGAGACCAACCGCCGCAAAATGATCGAGAGTCGCCACTCTCGGTTTCCGGTCTGCCAAGATCAGTTGGATACGGTGTTGGGGGTGATCAATGTGACGGATGTGTTAGCCAGTAGTTTTTTGGATGTCCCCTTTGAGCTAGCTACCCATTTGCGCCAACCCTTATTTATTCCCGAAAGCACCCATGCTCTGAAGGTTCTAGAGACGTTTAAGCAGTCGGGAACCCATATTGCTTTTGTTGTGGATGAGTATGGGGTGATTCAAGGAGTGGTGACGTTGAATGATGTCATGGAAGTTATTATTGGAGATATTCCCTTCGCCGATCAGCCGCAAGAACCCGATATGATTCAACGAGAGGATGGGTCATGGCTTGTGGATGGGATGTTGCCAATTGATAAGTTTAGAGAACTTTTTGATATTGAAGCGTTAGATGTGGATCGACGGGGGAACTATCAAACCTTAGGAGGCTTTGTCATTACCCATCTCGGACACATTCCCACCTCATCTGAGCATTTTGAGTGGGAAAACTTTCGCTTTGAGGTGGTAGATATGGATGGCAACCGCATCGATAAAGTATTAGTGGTTCCTCCACACTCTAACTCTGAGGAAGAGGAAACCCATTAATAGGTTCTAGAACCCGCCCTGACGCTTATTCAATGGGTGGTCGGGGGACTTCAACCGCATTTTTACTGCGTTTGTAGAGTTAATCTTCTACAATACATAGAAATCTCAGCACATCACTCGATGGTCAATCAGGGTTTAATTACTTAGATTCTTCCAGGTAGCCCCCATTCCAGGTGTGGTAAATTTCTATTATTTTACGCATGTGCTTTATGCACGGACTGTCTTTGCAGCCGTGCCTTTAATCTCCTAACTCATGACTACTATTCTTGTAATTGAAGATGATCCCACGGTGCAGACTCTTCTGCAAAAGCTCCTCAAAGCAGAGGGATTTGATGTGTTGAGTGCATCCAATGGCAGGGAGGGCATTCAGCTTGCTCAAGAACAGAAGTTGGATTTGATTATTAGTGACATTATGATGCCTGGGTATACAGGATATGAGGTTTTAGCACACCTCCATCAAGACCCAGACACCGCTAGAATCCCGTTTATCTTTTTGAGTGCGCGATCGGATCGACAAGACTATCGCCAGGGTATGGAGCTGGGGGCAGACGACTATTTAACCAAGCCCTTTACCCGCAATGAGTTGCTAGGGGCGATCGCCGCTCGCCTCACAAAACAAAAAGCGATCACCCAGCCCTACCTAGATGAGATGAAGCGGGCGGTCGATAGCCTTAATCAGATGGCATACTGCGATCCGCTGACGGGTCTTTCAAACCGAATTTTTTTGCATCAACACCTCCACAAAACGCTGCTACATGCCAAGCGATCGCAGCAAATCATTGCAGTGCTCTGTATTAATCTCGATCAGTTCAAAGTCATTAATGACGATTTGGGGTATTCCGTAGGGGACTTGGTGTTGCAGCAGGTAGCGGAGCGCCTAAAGCAAACCGTTGGCACGCCTAACCCGATCGCACGGCTGAATGGCGACGAATTTAGTATTATCTTGAGCCACGTCCGCACCAAAGAGGAAGTGACTGAAACAGTCCAAGTTCTTTTACAACGGTTGACCGAGCCTTATCAAATCAATGAGCAATACATTCACATTCAAGCCAGCGCCGGTATTGCCTTCTATCCAACCCACGGGCAGATGCCCGATCAACTCCTCCATCAGGCAGACATGGCGATGCGCTATGCCAAGCGCCGCCTAAACAATAAATATCAGATCTATAGCCCAGAGATGGATCTGATTGCCACTGAGCGGCGCGTGCTAGAAAACAACCTCAAGATTGCCCTCGATCGGGGGCAATTTCAGCTTTACTATCAACCCCAGATCAACCTGATCACGGGACGGATTTTTGGAGTGGAAGCGTTGTTACGGTGGGATCACCCAGAGTTAGGGATGGTTTATCCCAGCAAATTTATTCCGATCGTGGAAGAGATGGGGCTAATTGTGCCGATCGGAGAGTGGGTGCTGCAAACTGCCTGTAGGCAAGCCCAAGCGTGGCGAGAGTCCTGCCGCATTCCGATCCGGATGTCGGTAAATTTGTCTACTCGCCAGTTTAGACAGCAGCATCTCATCCAGTTTGTCCAAAATGTTTTAATGGAAACCAAACTGGAGCCAGAACTGCTGGTTTTAGAAGTTACAGAGAGCAGCGTCATGGAGGATGTGCAAACAACGGCAGCCATCCTGCATCAGTTAAAACAAACGGGTGTACAGGTTTCTGTAGACGATTTCGGTACGGGCTATTCCTCGCTCAACTACCTTAAGCACTTGCCATTGGACACGTTAAAGATCGATCAATCGTTTGTGCGTGATCTAACTGCCGATGCCAATGATGCGGCAATTATCAAAGCCATCATTGGCATGGCTCACAGTTTGCAACTGAAGGTGATTGCAGAGGGTGTGGAAACGCAGGAGCAACTAAGCTTTCTACGGCAAAACGGCTGCTATGGAATGCAGGGTTATTTGTTTAGTCCCCCAATCTCGGCGGAGGAGTTTGAGCAGTTGCTAACAACGGGCGATCGCTGTAGGGGCGACCACAGGAAGGGAAGGCTATTCGCGAATGGCTGAGGGCTGATCGCCTGGGCGCATGGGTAGGGCAACGGTGAAGGTAGTTCCCTGACCCAGTTGGCTGGTCAGATGAATCGTGCCCTGGTGAAGTTCGGTACAGCGTTTGGCGATCGCCAATCCCAACCCATTGCCTGGAATAATCCCAACATTGCTGGCGCGTTGGAAAAACTCAAACAGGTGGGGTTGATCTTCGGTGGGAATCCCAATGCCCCAATCTTGAATTTGAAACAGGAGCGATCGCCATCGGTACTTACCCTTAGCTCAATGGAGCTACCTTGGGGAGAATATTTGGTGGCATTGGACAGGAGATTATTGAGAATTTGCCGGAGTAGTTTGGCATCGAGGTGGACTGGGGGGATAGAGTGGGAGGGCTGGTACTTGAGATCATGGTGTTTGCCAATTCCTAGCTGGAGTTCTGCGATCAGTTTTTGGCAAAATTCCGTACTGTTAATCAGGATTGGATTTGGTTCAAGTTTGGCGGCTTCAGTTTGACCAATAAACAAAATATCTTCCAATAACCGCGTCATGTGCTGCACGGTGGATTGGATGAGATGCAGTTGTTCTAAGGTTTCTTCGGTTGTCCAGGTGTGTCTGTAGTGTTCCAACAACTCTGCCGCAGAGAGAATGATACTGAGGGGGGTGCGAAATTCGTGGGAGGTCATGGTGACAAAGCGAGATTTTAATTCATTCAGTTCCCGCTCGGTTACTAAGGTTTTCATCAGTTCGTCTTCAAAGCGCTTCCGTTGGGTGATGTCCCGTTGAATGGCAACCCAATGGGTGTAAGAACCCGCTTCATCAGAAACGGGAACCACACTCAGCTCAATCCAAAACTCGGAGTGGTCTTTGCGATAGTTGAGGAGTTCTACTACGAGGGGTTGCCAGGTTTGAAGAGTGGTTCGGAGTTTGTTGAGGGTAGCGCGATCGGTATTTTCACCCTGGAGAATGCGGGGGGTTTTCCCCAAAACTTCGGCAGGGGTATAGCCCGTCAGACGGGTAAAGGCATCATTGACATAGACGATGCGAGGACCGGGTTGATCGATTGGGCTGCCTTCAGTCACTACAATGGAGTCATTTGCATTGACAACGACAGATTCTAGTAAGCGTAGCCGACTATCCTGCAATTTTTGCTGAGTGATGTCTTCGGCAATCCCTGTGAGGCGATAGATCCGCCCGCTCTGGTTGTAGACCGGGAAGGAACGATCGCGAATCCAACGGATCGTCCCATCAGGACGGACAATGCGGTATTGCTGATCATAGCGGGTGGGGAGGCAGGTGTTGTACCAATCCTTTGATGCCCGATCGACCGGGTGAATTGAGTCTATCCACACCCGGCGATCGTGGTATAGGCTTTCACGGCTAATTCCCCAAACCGTTTCAAAGGCAGGGCTAACGTAGATGACTCGCCAATCCTCCGGATCTAAAATCCAAAATACTTCTTCAATATTCTCCGTTAGATTGCGGAAGCGTTCTTCACTTTCCCGTAATTTGGCTTCCGTAGATTTGCGCTCGGTGATGTCGGAAAATGACTGGACTACGGCGTAGGGCAGTGCCTCTTTGGTGTAGGCAAGGGGTTGGGCGTTGACCCTCAACCAAACCAACGTGCCATCGTGGCGATAGACCCCAATGACAACGTCTGAGCAAGGATTCCCTGTGGCAAGGGACATTTTTGCAGGGTAGGCAGCGCAGGGAAACGAATTACCATTTCGTCAATGACGGCTAGGTCTAACTGCTCACAGGTATACCCACAGGCGCGTTCCGCAGGGATTCCTAGAATGCGCTCAGCGCTGGCATTCCATAATTGAATCTTGCCCTCAGCATCAAGCAGGATAATGCCTTCGTGGAGTGCTGTGATCATCGATCGATGGAGGGTTTCGCGTAATTGCAGTGCCTGCTGGGTTTCTTGGGTTTTGCTGACTTCTTGATGGAGTTGTTCGATCGTTTCTTGTAATTCATTCGATTGGGCGGCAAATTTTGTGCCCAGTTCCCGATTGGTTTGGCGCAGCACGGATTCTAATTGCTTTAGGCGGGTAATGTTTTGGCTGACCGACATTCCCATGAAAATTGCACCATCATCGTTACAGACTGGGTGGGTGCTGACGAGGTAGGACTGATTGGCATAATTAATTTCAAACGTTTCTGAGATTCCGGTTAACGCAGTTCTGTATCTGGGTTCAAGGATGGAACTCAAATCGGGAAATGCTTCCCATAGGGTTTTTCCCTCCACCGCTTCTTTGCCATCTAGCCCCAAAGCCGCTAGCTCTGTCCCATCAGCCAACTGGTAGCGCAATTCTTGATCAAATAGCATTACCATCCCATTGGGGAAATTTTCAGCCAAGGTGCGATATAGCTGTTCACTGCGGTGGAGAGCGGTTTCGGCTCGTTTACGGGCGGTGATGTCTCGAATAATCACCAAGACTTCATCCACCCCACACACCACAATCCGGGCTTCCTCTACCCGCCGGGTGCGATCGATTTCCAGGTGAAATTCATAGCATTGCATTTCACCCGTTCGCAGGGCTTGTTCAACGTAGTGCATCCGCTCTTGCACCACATCAGGCGGCATGATCTCGCGGATATTTCTACCCCGCATAGGGTTGAAAGGCATGATGGTACGGAAGTTTTTGGCAGGGAAAAAATCCAGGTAGGTGCCATTGCGGTTCATGCGGATCAGCAAATCGGGAATCACCTGAATCAGCGCGGAGTTAGTGGCTTCGCTGCGCCGCAACTCCTCCTCAATCCGCTTGCGATGGCTAATTTCGCAGAGGAGACTATCGGTAACAGATGGAGGAGTATTTTCAAGTGTTGACAACCGTTGGTGCTGAAAAACGAGGAGCCATCCCCCAGTTGTCGTGGGGGTGCACCGCATTTGAACCGACGAGCCGTTTTGCTGAATTAGGGAAAAGGCGACGGGTTCGTAGGCATGGTAAACCCTGTCATGTAGTTGTTGGGATTGCTCTACGGAGCACTCGTCTTGAGCTACGAGTTTGAGCAAAATAGCATCAAGGGAGGGATGGGTGTGTAACCAGGGTCCGTCCAAATTCCATAACTGCTGAAACGGAGAGTTGAATCGCAATAACCGCCAGTCCGCCGAAAAGAGAGCGATCGCCTCTCCAACCTGCTCAAGCACCAGCGCTAAATCGTCTTGGACAACCATACTTAGGGAAAAGGGATATCAACAGGATTGAGAAGGCTAATTATTCCATCATCGTAAAACAATTGTAAAATCCATCCTACTCTGCCCTCGCTGCTTCACACTGCAACGGAAGCGTAAACCAGGGTTAGTCCACCCCTGGACTCGTTCTATTGTTTCTCCTCAAAAGTATTAACTATTGCTGCAATCCCGGTTTCGGGACTGTATTTTCTGATAGTAATCACCTGAGCTGTGTGCAGGATAAACAAGAAAACCTTGTCTGACCATGAGGAACGCTTGGCTTTTATTCTGGGCTGAGCCTAGGAGTGACTAACTGATTTATCAGGAGGAGAACCATTGAATACTGCAATTTTGTTAACGGATGTCATTCCCAAAACGTTGGAATGGAGTCCGACGGTGGGGGGAATTATGATTGCCTGCAATGTACTTGCTTTTATCGTTGGCAGGTCAACGATCAAGTATCCCAATGTCGGACCTGAACTACCCGGTTCAGGGGCGATCGGCGGTGTTAGTATCCCTGCCCTATTGGCAACCACAAGTTTTGGTCACATTGTCGGCACTGGGGTAATCCTAGGTCTAAATACTAGGGATTATTTAAGTTAAGTCCTTGAATTAAATCATCCCTGTGCGCGATCAGACCTACGCACGATCGGGTTGTATGTCTATTGACATGCAACTCGATTTTTATGCCCATCCATTGGGGAATCCGCAAGTGGAATGGACAAGCTTAATTTTATTTTACGTTTGCTTATTGCAAGTTTATCGCATTAAGTGTGATAGGATAATGCCCAGGCGTTGTTGAGACTCATTTTCAATAGATTGGGAATTAGCAATCGGATTCTGATGAATTTTTCCCTGATGTAACGGGGCTAGTCCTTCTGAGAAAAGGGTTGTATTTGGGCTTCCGAACTGGGCGCTGGGAGCCTAATTCCCTGCGCCTAGCAGCCCCCGCTTGGAAGAAACCGTAGTTAATGATGATTTCTCTTATTAAGGAGCTAACAGAGATGACGACGATTGGTTTGTTTTATGGCACTCAAACTGGAAATACTCAAACCGCCGCAGAGTTGATCCAACAAGAGTTTGGCGGCAATGGGGTGGTGGAGGTGCATGATATTGCCGTGGCGGATCCAGAGGATTTTGCCAGCTATGATTGCCTAATTATTGGCTGCCCAACGTGGAATATTGGTGAGCTTCAGAGCGATTGGGACGGGTTTTACGAAGAACTAGAAGCGATCGACTTTACCAATAAAAAAGTGGCGTACTTTGGAGCGGGCGATCAGATTGGCTATGCCGATAACTTTCAGGATGCCATGGGCATTTTAGAGGAAAAATTTCATCGCTGGGTGGCAAAACCGTTGGCTATTGGTCTACCGATGGATACGAACACAACGACTCAAAAGCAGTGAAGAATGGCAAATTTGTTGGGCTGGCGATCGACGAAGACAATCAGTCCGATCTAACGGACACGCGGATTAGAACCTGGGTAGCCCAATTAAAGCAAGAGTTTGGCATGTAGGACGGGTGGAATAGCGATTCACTGTGGAGAAATCAAACCAATGTCAGACTTACAGCAGAGCAATGGGGAACGGGTTACAGAATTGGAAGAGTCAAATTTCGTCGCTCCAAGTTTGATTAAACGAATTGAGATTTGGAGTGGTCGTTTAGCCATGTGTGGCATAACCGCTACGATGGTTGCCATCAGTTTGAAGGGATAGAGGATGAAGCGATGTATGTCTAAATTGCCTGATGTTCTTTGGCTCAGTGTTAGTCCTGCCCTACGACCGTTCGATCGCCCTTTGATGCAAGCGTTGTCACAAACTCAAACCGTGGGGTATTGGGAATATGCCCAAACGCTAGATGAACCAAATTCGTTTGATGCAGCGCTGGTGTTGTTGCACGATTATTTGAAGCATAGCGATCGCCCACTCCATCTGATTGGACACAGCACCAGTGGAGTCCTAGGATTGCTTTATGCGCGGCAGCATCCAGAGCGGGTTCGATCGCTGACGCTGCTATCGGTGGGAGTACATCCGGCGATCGATTGGCAAGCTCATTATTATGCACAGGCTCAACTCCTCCGGTGTAGTCGTTCCATTTTGCTAAGTCAAATGGTTTACAACTTGTTTGGTCGTCAGCCTCGTGCCACGATGTCGCGATGGGTGACGCTTCTGGAGGAGGATTTGCTCACTTCCCTGTCACCCCACACTTTATTTAAGCGGGTCAAGGTGGCGTCTGGTGGTGTGACGGTTCCCCTGATGGTCTGTGGTGGCGGTGAGGACATAATCATCGACCCGCCGATGCTTCAAGGCTGGCAGGATTGGATGAGGGAGGGCGATCGCCTCTGGCTATGCTCGGAGGGGGGACACTTTTTCCACTATCACCATCCCGATTTGGTCGATCAAGCGATCAGCGAATTTTGGGCACTATTGCACTCAAGGTGTTCTTCCCAGATGAGCCTTTCTCCCCTTTAGTGCAGGCTGAGCTTGTCTACTCACACCGCTCTACTTGAGCCATTTGCAGCACGATTTGGTCAAGGGCTTGAACCAAGGTTTGACCCGATTGGGCTGACTGATTGACCATAATGCTAAAGGTAATGATGCCGTAGTCCTCGTTTTCTAGATACCCCGACAACGCTCTCACCCCTTGCAACGTCCCGGTCTTGGCATAAAGCTTTCCCTGGACTGGGGTATCGCGGAAACGATTTCTCAGCGTTCCACTGACCCCGGCGATTGGCAGGGAGCGATAGAATAAACCGCTGGTGTCATTGGCATACATACTCTTTAAAAGTGCCACGAAGGTGGACGGGTTTGCTCGGTTTTGCCGCGACAACCCGGAACCATCAACCTGCTCATAGCCCTGCGGATCGATGCCCAAAGGAAGCAGGACTTGCCGGACTGCTTGTTGCCCACCAATACGACGCAACAGCTCATCGGCGGTGGCGTTGTGGCTATCGCGATTGACAACAGTCAGCCACGATTCGAGGGAGGTGAGGGCTTGGGGAGCGCGATTTTCGACAATCCGCAGGGCGGCGGCGGTAGTGAGGAGTTTGATATTGGAGGCGGGAATCAGGGAGGTGTCTGGGTTGTTGACGGTACAGCGGGGGTTGATTCGCTTAGGGGGTTGGATCAGGACTCCCCAGCGGGCGCTGTCAAATCGAGGATTGTTGATGACGGAGACGATCGCGGTTGGTAGATCGCTGGCGCAAATCCTCGG
>JAAUSV010000137.1 GCA_012032525.1 Leptolyngbyaceae cyanobacterium SL_7_1 | reverse complement strand
GATCCTTTGGTCACAAAAACTCCGCCAACCTTGCCAGAGGAATTGCCCCCGGATCGATCACAGAACCGATCCGGGTTTCCCAAGCACCCTACTGTCTACCGCCGTTCTCAGTGATACCGCATACGAGTTGTGTGCCGAGTTTTTGACTGACAGTGAGACCGATCGCCTCCGCGACCCCAACAATCCCAATCCCAACTTCTGGAAACACCCCCCCGGAGAGCACTGTTTTCAACTCGATGTTGCCAAAGAGCCTCCCCAGCCTCCCTATTTTTAGGGATCGCCAAAATCCTTAGAATCGTAGATTCAATAACCTGCAAAACCAGAATCTTCGTAGGGACATGGCATGCCATGCCCCTACATAGGAGAATTACACATTAATAAATTCGTCCTCCTCAGGACGATGGCTCCCCCAAAGGGAATTCTAAAGATGTCGCGCTGGGTTCAGGCATGCATCTTTCAGAACAGACCACTTGGGACTATGTTCGCTCAACCTTTCAACGCATCTGGGGATACGACGATTTTCGTCCACCCCAGGGTGAGATTATTCGCAGCCTCTTAGCTCAACAAGACGCCCTCGTGGTTATGCCAACGGGTGGCGGCAAATCCATCTGCTTCCAACTTCCCGCCTTGCTGCGCACAGGGGTGACGCTGGTGATCTCTCCCCTGGTTGCCCTGATGGAGAATCAAGTGGCAGAGTTGAGCGATCGCCAGCTACCCGCCGCCCTGCTACACAGCGAAATGCCTAGCCACCAACGCCGCCGAGTATTGGAGGCATTGGAGCGCCAACACCTGCGACTGCTTTATCTGTCCCCAGAAACCCTCCTCAGTCCCCCTGTCTGGGCAACGCTTTGTCAGCCCAACTTGGGGATCAATGGGTTGATCTTGGACGAAGCCCACTGTCTGGTGCAGTGGGGCGACTCGTTTCGCCCTGCCTATCGCCGCTTGGGAGCTGTCCGTTCTGCCCTATTGCGCACCAAACCAGCGGCAACCCGCATGGCGATCGCCGCCTTTACCGCTACGGCGGATCCCCACGCCCAACAGATCATCACTCAAACCCTACAGCTAGAGCGTCCGCAATACTTTCTTGCCAGTCCCTATCGCCACAATCTATTGCTGCGCGTCCAGATTGCCTGGACAGCGCGGGGGCGTCGCCAGCAACTGCGGCATTTTATTCAGGCTCATGCCGGGCAGACGGGTTTGGTCTACGTGCGCACTCGCCAAGACAGCGAAAGCATTGCCCTGTGGTTAAAGCAGGTGGGGTATGCGACGGCAGCCTACCATGCGGGGCTGAGTCCGCGGGAGCGGCGGGCGATCGAAACAGCTTGGCTCAATGGCGAGATCCAGTTTGCCGGTCTGCACCTCCGCCTTTGGCATGGGGATCAACAAACCCGATGTCCGTTGGGTTGTTCATTTCCATGCTCCAGCGTTGCTCTCGGAGTATGTGCAGGAGGTGGGTCGTGCTGGACGGGATGGCAACCCAGCCGAAGCCCTAACGCTCATCAGTGAACCAACGGGCTGGTTGGATGGAGACGATCGACAACGGCAACAATTTTTTCACCACCAGATGCAGCGGCAACAGCAGCGGGCACAAGCCCTGATCCGCCACCTTCCTCCCCAAGGCACTGTAGAATCGGTGACCCAGCGATTTCCGGATGGGCGATCGCCCTCGCTCTGCTCCACAGCACTGGACAACTGGTCTGGACAGACCCATTTCACTACGTCATCCAGTCTCCTGCCCAACCTCGTCTGAGCAAAACCGAGCCAGCGTACCAGATGAACCACTACCTGACGACCCATCAGTGCCGTTGGCAATTTCTATTGCAAGCGTTTGGATTTGCGGCAGAGGCAGCCCAAGCGTGTGGACATTGCGATCGCTGCTTGCGATCCCATCGGGGATAGGAACACGATTAACCCTCTGTAAGACATTAAAAAACTAAGACTTAAAAACTAAAACTTAAAAACTCACTGACGATTGACTCGCCAGATCAGCCAAATCGACCCCACCACCCCACAAAAATGCGCCAGGATAATGTTGATATTTGCCTGCACCACAAAAATGTCGAGCGGTTGGACAAACTGGGTTAGTCGCTCTGCAAAAATCGCACCTCCCTGGGGTTGTGCCAGGGACTTTGCCAGCAGTGCACCGATGATGGCTTCTCCCCCCAAGATGGTCAGCAACATGCCCGCCAAATTAATGATCAGCCCCAATCGCAGGGCTTGAGTCGCGTCCTTGGGCTTGGGGCGATTGCGCGGGTCTGCTGTGCGTAGGCGTTTGGACAACCGAATGTAGGAAAACGCCCAATAGGCTCCAACGTATAGAGCCACCAACCCACAAATCACTAGGAATAACCCTGCCCCAGTTCCTGGGTTGCCACCGTTGCTGCGAGTGTTAAAGCTGAAAATGGCAAACAATAATACCAGCGTCGAGACGATCGCCAAGACGAGCTGGGTCCAAAAGCTAATCACTCCAACAAGACGAAAATCGGAGGCAACCCGACGAACCGCTGGAGGAAGGGAATAGGATTCTACCTGACTTGACATTCTACCTACCTTGGCAAGCTACCTTGTGGCAATGGAGGACGGCAGGGCATCAGAAGTGGTTGGGTCAGTGAGTGATAAACAGGAGGATTTCATTACCTTGCGTCTGATCACCCATTATAAACGGCTCGATATAAACTGCTCGATGAAATTCGATTGGCAAACTGGGGTAGCCATCCCACCCCAACGCTTTCCTGCCAGCCCTACTAGAACGTTAGTGGTTTCTGCTGTAGCATTTGCAACAGCAATTTATAAAACGACTCCCTTAGCATGCAACAGATTGGCATAAGTTTGGTAGGATGTGCTTGGAATCACAAGAGTTATTAACGCTACCCCTCCAAACCCATGCCACCCATGCTGACGCTAGAGCCAGCCAAATCCTCCCAGCCTGTCAAACTTGGACGAGTGCTGATTGTCGAAGATGAAGAGTTAATTCGTGAAACCGTTGCATTGGCTCTAAGAGAAGAGGGTTACGAAGTATTTGCGATCGAAGATGGGCGCACCGCCTTAGATCTTGCCCATCGTTCCGAAGAAGGCGGCTACCCAGCGCTATTGTCATTTGACTTAATTATTCTTGATTTGATGCTCCCCTATGTCAGTGGGCTTGATTTGTGCCGCTTGATCCGCCACGAAGGCAACGCGGTGCCGATTTTAATGTTGAGCGCGAAGGGCAGCGAGACCGATCGGGTGGTGGGCTTAGAAGTCGGTGCCGACGACTATCTCACTAAGCCCTTTGGGATGCGAGAACTAGTTGCCCGCTGTCGTGCCTTGTTGCGGCGCTATCGTCCTAGCCAAACCCAATCTCAAGAGGCAACCCTAAGATTTCAAGATGTCACCCTCTATCCCCAAGAGTGTCGGGTGACGGTGCGGGGCGAGGAAATCAATCTCTCTCCCAAGGAGTTCCGCATCCTGGAGTTGTTTATGAGCCATCCCCGCCGGGTTTGGTCGCGGGAGCAATTGATCGAGCGGGTTTGGGGACCCGATTTTATGGGGGACAGCAAAACCGTTGATGTCCACATTCGCTGGCTACGGGAAAAGTTGGAAGATGATCCCAGCCATCCCAAGTATCTAATGACGGTGCGGGGATTTGGTTATCGATTTGGATAGACCCGGCGATCGCTAGTGTCAGCAGTCAAGGAGTCATAAGGCTTCAAAAAAGTCAAGGTTGGCGGTGTAGGCAGGCTTGGGCTAGGTCTACACCACCGTAATTAGTGATGGATTTTGCCAGGGGAGTAGACCCCTGGCAAAATTAGTGCTTAGATAAGGGCAATTCTGTTCTAGTGGGTGGGCGAGCATAGCACACCCGCTCTGTTGGTAGCTTGGTTAGCGATCGCACACAACGAAGCAATGGGTAAGTAAGATTGCTAGGATTTTTGCTGGGATTGGCGGTGGGGTTACTCCTACTGGGGTGGCAGCGGTTACAGATGAGCCAACACATGCGGACGTTACTGAGTCATTTGCGCTCTGATGGAGCAGATGCGTCGCTGCTCTCTGTCTCCCAACTGAGTCTAGCGATCGCCCGACAGCAGCAGATTCATCAGCAACTCCAACAACAATTAGAGAGTTACCGTCAAATTCTCTATTCTGCTCCCCTGGGGTATCTACAACTTGACGATGAAAATCGGTTGATTTGGTGTAATTTGGCTGCCCGAGCGCTGCTGGAGATCAATCGCGACTACACTGCCCACACGCCCCGGTTGCTATTAGAATTAGTCCGTTCCTACGAGCTAGATGCCCTGATCGAAGAAACTCGGAGCTCAGAAAAACCCCAGCGCCATGATTGGGTGTTTTATCCAGTCAGCCCCGACCCGACCCAACTGTCCCAACAGCAGCCCTGTGCCTTGCGTGGCTATGGGTTCCCGCTGCTAGCGGGTCAGGTGGGGATTTTTTTGGAGAATCGCCAAGAAGCGGTCACCCTTACCCAACAGCGCGATCGCTGGGCATCGGATGTGGCACACGAACTGAAAACACCCCTGACCTCCATTCGACTGGTCGCTGAGACATTGCACAGTCGGCTTGATCCCCCGCTCCAAGGATGGGTGGAGCGGTTGATTAATGAGACGATCCGTTTGAGCAATCTTGTTCAGGACTTGCTAGATCTCAGCCAGATTGATCTTGGCTACAATCAATCGCTCGATCTAAAAATCGTTAACCTGTCGGAGTTGGTCGCCTCTGCTTGGTTAAATTTGGAACCCCTGACCCGCAAAAAGCAGTTACATTTGGATTATCAAGGTCCAACCGATCTGCTGATTCAAGTTGATGAAGCCCGTCTTTACCGGGTTTTGATCAATTTGCTCGATAACAGCATTAAATACAGTCCTCCCTGGCAAACTGTTCGCGTACAAAATTTCGATCGAAGCAGTGGAAGGAAACAGCTCCGATCCTCCTCAGCAGGTGCATCTAGAGGTAATCGACCACGGTCCAGGTTCCCGGATGAAGCATTGCCCTACGTGTTTGAACGGTTTTATCGAGCTGACCCGGCTCGATCGCAACGATTGATTCAAAATCCTTATCAATCCTGTCCCTTGGTGAGTTCGGAGGAAGCAAACAGTGGGCCTGTGAAAGATATTGCAGAGCATTACACCCCCTCACCGGAGCTTCATCCGCGCAATAGCAGTGGGCTGGGGTTAGCGATCGTCAAACAAATTGTCGAAGCCCATGGGGGATCAGTCCATGCCCAAAACCATCCTGAAACGGGAGGAGCCTGGATAGAGGTTCTTCTACCCTGGAAGCCCCTGCATCGGCTGTAAAAAGTCATCGTTTTCCTTGGCGATCGGCTCTCGTCTTCGCGATTATTCTTGTAAGATTTGTGTGTACCCATTTGGACTCGGCGCAGTTCAACTGCCATCAGCGCCCCCTGACTTTCCCTCATTGCTCGTTCTGGCTGACAGGTTTTATCGACTGACTAGGTTATGGATGAAAGGCTGCAAAAAATTATTTCGCAGTGGGGCATTGCCTCCCGTCGCCAAGCGGAGCAAATGATCTTAGAAGGAAGGGTGCGATTGAATGGAGGGATTGTCCAACTTGGACAGAAGGCAAATCCCGATCGCGATCAAATTGAAGTAGACGGTGTGTTGATTCAACCTAATCAACGACCAGAAGCAATTTACATTTTGATGAACAAGCCCCGTGGCGTTGTTTCAACCTGCGATGACCCGTGGAATCGCAAGACTGTGCTCGATTTGCTTCCTCCTCACCTACAGACAGATTGCGGTGTCCATCCAGTCGGTCGGCTAGATGCTGATTCCACTGGAGCTTTGCTGCTGACCAATGATGGGTCAATTACCCATAGCCTCACCCATCCGTCTCACCAAGTTCTCAAAACCTATCAAGTTTGGGTACAAGGTCGTCCCTCCACTACTGTTTTGGAGCAATGGCGACGGGGGGTGGTGCTGTCAGGTCGAGTCACCTTACCCGCTGAGGTTGTGGTGGTAGATCACTCTCGTGCCGCGCAAACTCTATTAGAAATTGGGCTTCAGGAGGGTAGAAACCGCCAGATTCGTCGAGTTGCAGAGCAATTGGGGCATCCCGTGGTGCGTTTGCATCGAACGTCGATTGGCTCCATTGATTTACAGCAGCTTGCCATTGGTCAATACCGATTTTTAAGCCACCCTGAAATCAACTCTTTAAAAGATTCAGTTCAAGTTCTAGATTCAACCTTACGTGTTCCAACTACCGGTAAATCTGATCGAGGATAGGATGACGGCTATGAATAGAGAAACTACTGCGTTAGAGCAAGACCAAATTGCCAACCTACTGGAGTTGGGCGATCGGTTACAGCAGCGTCGTGAACAGCAAGCCCTGAGCCTCAGTCAAGTTGCTGAGAAAACCATGATTCAGCAGCGGTTTCTTAAGGCGATCGAAGAGGGGGATCTCTATAGCTTGCCAGAGCCAGTCTACATTCAAGGATTTCTCAAGCGCTACGGCGACCTCTTGGGATTGGATGGAGCTGCGATGGCACACGCGTTTCCCACGGAGCTAGATGCCCGTACGATTAAGCCATCCTGGCAGAGTTTGCCCGCCGCCCAACTGCGACCGGCGCATCTCTATCTGTTGTATGCCCTGTTAGTCATGGGGGCGATCGGAGGTTTAAACTACCTATTCAAACCCTCTGCCGCCCAACTGGGGAAGCAGCCTCCCACGCCGACTGTGGAGGCGAGTCCCTCCGCCAGCCCAGCCCCAGCCTAGCCCAGCCCCCCAAACCGCCGCCGTCACAACATGCCATTGTCGCCAGCGGTCACCCAATCTCCAACGCCTAGTGCGTCACCTGGGACAAGCCCGACTCCGGGTGCGACTCCAGGACCAGGCGAGGCTCCGGGTGCCCAAAGCCCTGTGCGAGTCAATGTCACCTTTGTAGCGGAGTCCTGGGTACGAATCAAAGCGGATGGCAGGACAGAATTTGAAGGAATTTTAACCGAGGGTGCCCAGCGGACTTGGACTGCCGATAGCCAAATCACTATTCGAGCGGGCAATGCCGGAGCGGTGATGGTTGCCTACAACGACGGACAATCGACTCGCCTAGGCGCGCCTGGTGCGGTAGAAGAAGTGAAATTTCCTACCGATCAGCAGGCAGCCAGCCTTCCTCAAACCCCTCCTCAGTAAGAATAGCAGGCTTTAAACCCGGATAATTTTGTAAATAGCCCGTGTTTCTACGGGCTATTTGCTGTTGCTTTATGAAGCTTGTTGGTTTCCTCCGAGCTTCTCTGGACGCCGCCAGACTGGATCTACTCTAAACTGTGGATATTCCTGCTACCTTGCTTGACCCATGGTTGACTTTACTGTAGCTATCCCCACCTATAACGGGGAATCGCGGTTGGCGGACGTGTGGAGGGTTTGCGATCGCAAACCCATGTTGCCTCATTGGACTGGGAAATCCTGGTGATTGACAACAACAGCACCGATCGCACCGCCAAGGTTGTCCAGTCCTACCAAGCTGTTCTACCCGTGCCTCTACGCTCTGTGTTCGAGCCGCGCCAAGGAGCAGCGTTTGCCCGAAAGCGTGCCATTCAGGAAGCCCCTAGTCCTCTGATTGGGTTTCTAGATGATGACAACATCCCCGCCCCAAACTGGGTAGCATCTGCCTATGCCTTTGCCCAACTCCATCCCCACGCCGGGGCATGGGGTAGTCGGATTAAAGGAGAGTTTGAGGTGGCTCCGCCGCCAGACTATCGACGAATCTTGCCGTTTCTGGCGCTGACCGATCGCGGTTCCCAATCTCTGCGCTATGACCCGCAGAAAAATTTGTTGCCCCCCTCCGCTGGCTTGGTTGTTCGCCGATCCGCCTGGTTGGAGGCTGTGCCTGCTCACACGCGCCTGTCGGGGAGAGTAGGGGGCAGTATGCTGACGGGCGAGGATCTGGAGGCGATCGCCTACCTTCAGCGATCGGGGTGGGAGGTGTGGTACAACCCTGCCATGCAAGTCACCCACAAGATTCCTGCCGGACGCCTTCAGCCAACCTATCTGTTGCCCTTTTTTCGTGGGATTGGCTTGAGCCGCTATATCACCCGCACGGTGGGGATGGGAACGAGACAAAAACTGGTTTGGACTGTTGCCTATCTGGGCAATGATCTGCGCAAGATTTTGCTGCACTTGGTCAAGCATGGCACTGCTGTCCACACTGATGCGGTGGCAGCTTGCGAACTGCAACTCCTGATTGGCAGCTTCCTCAGCCCGTTCTATTTGTACTTCAATGGCTATCTCAGTGCTGATCCAACTCCCGCTACCCCAACGGCGGTCGCAGCGGCTGCTCCTGATTGATTTCCTTTGGTGCCAAACCCCATGAATTGTGATTTTACGGTTGTGATTCCCACCTACAACGGAGCCGATCGACTGCCTGCGGTGTTAGAGCGATTGCGATCGCAAATCCACACCGATTCCATCACCTGGGAAATCGTCGTGGTCGATAACAACAGCGGCGACGCCACAGCGGCGGTTGTGCAAATCTGCCAACAAACCTGGGATTTTCCCCTGCGGTATTGCTTTGAAGCAACGCAGGGCTTGGCATTTGCTCGGCAGCGTGGAGTCACGGAAGCCCGTGGGCAATGGGTGGGATTTCTAGACGACGACAACTTGCCAGATCCGCAGTGGGTCAGGGCTGCCTACGAATTTGGTCTCGCCCATCCAAGGGCGGCAGCCTATGGCAGCAAAATCGTTGGGGTATTTGAGCACGATCCTCCGGCAGAGCTACAGCCCATGCTGTTTTATTTGGCGATCGTCGATCGGGGAACTCAGCCCTCTCAATACCATCCCAAAAAGAATGGCGCTCCTCCTGGTGCAGGGCTGGTGGTGCGGCGGGAAGCCTGGTTGAATGCTGTTCCTCCCCAGCTATTTCTGGTGGGTCGAGTCGGTAAAACCATGGTGGCAGGGGAGGATTTTGAAGCACTATTCTACTTACATCGCCATGGCTGGGAAATTTGGCACAATCCAGCAATGCAAATTCAACATTTGATCGCAGCGAATCGGGTGGAACCGTCCTATTTCATCAACATGATGCATGGGATTGGTTTGTGTCGGCATCATTTGCGCATGTTGCTGTTAGCAAGGTGGCAACAACCCATTGCCTCAATTGGATATTTGCTGAGTGATAGTTATAAGTTGCTGCGTCATTGGATGGGCGTTCGAGTTGTTCCTAAACCTAGCCTCTACCACACGTGCGAACGGGCAAGGTTGATGGGAACGTTGATCAGTCCTTTCTATCTGTTGAAATTGCGAGTCGATCGGATTGTTGCTCAATTTCCGCACCATAACTCTTAGGACAATTTTTTAGATAAATTATGCATCTTGTAGTGTTAGAAAATCAGCCTTCGTCTCAGCGGGGAGGACAGGAAATCAGCCTATTTGATGTCTGCGGTGAATTGGCAAAGCGGGGACACCGAATTACCCTACTTTATTTGCAACCAGGGAACTTGCTGGAAAGTTATCAACAATTTTGCGATCGAACCATTCCCATCAACCACTACCGAATTAATTCTAAAAATCCGATTTCTTCCCTGCTGAGTTTCTACCAAGACATGCAAAAAGTTAACGTGCAGTCGGATTCGCTGGTGTATGGTAATCAGTATCACGACAGTTTTTTTGGGTATCTATTGGCTCGCTCCCACGGGGTTTCCTATGTCTCCCATCTGCGCTTACCGCCTCCACCCAGTTTGGGTTGGCAGTGGTCCCTGGGGATCAAAGGGGCACGACGATTAATTGCCGTTTCTCACCATACAAAACAGGATTGGGTGGCAGTTGGTTGCCGCGATCGCTCGATCGATGTGGTGCACAATGGAGTAGATCTAGAGGTGTTTAAACCTGCTGGGGAGCGATCGCAACTGTGTAGTCAGTGGCAACTTCCGCCTAACAGCTTCATCATTTCCTACATTGGGCGGTTAGACAAAGTTAAAGGACTAGAAACCCTAATTTCTGCCTTCTCATTGCTGTTAAAAGAAAAGCCCGCTCTCCGTCTATTCATTGCTGGTAACCCACTGCTGCAAAAGCAGGCTTATCGCACCGAGCTAGAGGCGTTGGCTCGCACATTAGCGATCGAATCCCAGGTGACGTTTTTGGGACATGTTGCAGACCCGATCGCCCTCTATCAGCTTAGCGACCTGACCGTGCTCCCCAGCACTTGGGCAGAACCCTTGGGGCGTACCCTGTTGGAATCGATGGCATGCGGTACACCAGTCGTTGCCAGCCGGACTGGTGGCATTCCGGAAGTGTTGACGGGGGAATTTGCCCAAGCTCTGTTTCAGCCCGGTGAGGTGGCGGATTTAGCGGCGAAACTCCGTCAGTTTTTAGCATGGCGCACAGCGGAACCGGAGTTGGGCGATCGCTGCCGTCAACATATTGCCAAGAATTTCTCAATCCAAAAAACGGTCGATCAAATCGAAAGCAGTCTGTTAAGCACGTTGAATTGAAGCAGATTGAGATCGGGCAATTAAAAGTATTCTAAAGCGTTGGATCGAAGTGATTTTTCTATAAAGAATAAAACAGCCGCTCCATAACAGGGCATACTATAGACTCAGCTTTTTTGTTGAGATCATAGACTCTTGCTGCCTCTAAAAGCTGCGAATCTGCGAAACCAATTCCTCGTCTACCGTGTTCTAAAGGAAGATTCAACGATGGGTATTGAAAATCTTCAACCTGCTAACCCCCGCGATGTCAGTGTTTATGCTCCCTACTACCAAGGGCGCAAAAAAATGCCCTCCCCCTCGCTATCAGTCTCTATCAGCGGGGCAGCTTTGAAGGCTCCCGTCGGATTGAAGGGGGAGAGAGTATTCCCTTTGTGGTGAGCTGGAATGTGTCGTCTCTGCCAGCAGATTTGACTCGGTGTCGAATGCAATTTGACGGCAATGCCGAGCTGAGCTACGAGGTGACAATGGCAAATTTTGAATTTGTCGATTATTTAATCGATGTTGTGTTCAACTTCAGAGGCTCCCGGTTAATCGACTTCTCGCAAACCTTCTACCGCAAACTGCTCCGCATGGACGATTAGACGTTCAGCGCTTCACCCCACTATCCAACCCACTAGTATAATCGCACTCCCCCTTTAAACGTGTCGTTTCTGAACAGAACTTGCTTAAAGAAGCTGCGTAGTATAAGCTTCTGTTGTTTTGCAGGATGAGAAAGTCATGGGTCGTGCTGAGAAAGTTGTGTTGGCGTATTCAGGCGGAGTCGATACGTCGGTGTGCATTCCCTATCTCAAACAGGAGTGGGGCGTGAGCGAGGTGATCACGCTGGCGGCAGATTTGGGGCAGGGGGACGAGTTGGAACCAGTTCGGGAAAAGGCATTAAAGTCGGGAGCGATCATCTCTCTGGTTGCCGATGCCAAGGAG
>JAAUSV010000136.1 GCA_012032525.1 Leptolyngbyaceae cyanobacterium SL_7_1 | reverse complement strand
CCCCCAAGGATCGGATCATCTAAGAATTCTCCAACCAGCATTCTCCCACCCAGCATTAACTCAAATAGAAAATTGCTACCTTTAATCCCAAGGCTTAACGCAGTCATAACACGGTTGTATAGGCAATACGTTAGACTATCTATTCTGCAAATCATTTAAGGGAGCACGAAATGGGACAGCCAAAAGTGGTGGATGTTGAAATTGCATCGGGCGAGTTAGCCAAGCTTCAGACTCACATCGATCAACCTTCAACGCCAACATGGACGATCGAGGACAGTGAAGAACTCTATCGGATTAAAGGCTGGGGCGAACCCTATTTCTCCATCAATGCTGCTGGACGAGTCACGGTGTCTCCCAAGGGCGATCGCGGCGGTTCCCTAGATTTGTTTGAACTGGTGAATGCGTTGAAACAGCGCAACCTGAGTTTGCCATTGCTAATTCGCTTCTCCGATATTCTGGAAGACCGGATCGAGCGACTGAATGCCTGCTTTGCCAAGGCGATCGCCCGCTACAACTACAACGGCGTCTACCGGGGCGTGTTTCCGGTGAAGTGCAACCAGCAACGCCATCTGATCGAAGATTTAGTGCGATTTGGTAAGCCCTACCACTTTGGGTTGGAGGCAGGGTCAAAGCCAGAACTGATGATCGCTCTGGCACTGCTTGATACTCCCGGTGCCCTGCTGATCTGCAACGGCTACAAGGACCGTGAGTATGTGGGCACTGCCATGCTTGCCCAACGCTTGGGACAGACCCCCATTATTGTGTTGGAGCAAGTCGAAGAAGCCAGTTTGGTGATCGAAGAGAGCCGCAAGTTGGGTATCGAACCGATTCTCGGTGTCCGTGCCAAGCTCAGCAGCAAAGGCATTGGACGGTGGGGAACCTCGGCGGGCGATCGCGCCAAATTTGGATTGACCGTCCCCGAAATCCTCGAAGTGGTGGAGCAACTGCAAGCGGCGGGAATGCTGCATTGCCTGCAACTGCTGCACTATCACATTGGCTCTCAGATTTCGTCGATCGCCGTAATCAAAGACGCCATCCGCGAAGGCAGTCAGATCTATGTAGAACTGGCAAAGTTGGGAGCCAGTATGCAGTACTTGGACGTGGGCGGCGGTTTGGGAGTGGACTACGACGGCTCCAAAACCAACTTCTACGTCTCCAAAAACTACAACATGCAAAACTACGCCAGCGACATTGTGGCGGAGATGAAGGAGGCGTGTGAGGAAGCCAATCTTGCCGTTCCCACCCTAATTAGTGAGAGTGGGCGGCGATCGCCTCCCATCAATCCGTTCTAGTATTCGACGTTCTGGGAACCAGCGATGTGGATTTAGCCCCCCCCGAACCGCTTCAGGAAAAAGAGCACTTGATCATTCGCAATCTCTATGAGACTTACCAATCGATCACGCTAGATAGCTACCAAGAAGCCTTCCACGACGCGGCTCAGTTCAAAGAAGAATCCGTGAGCCTGTTCAACTTTGGCTACCTCAGCCTCAAGGAACGGGCGCGGGCAGAGCGCTTGTATTGGGCGTGTTGTAGCAAAATTTTGGCGATCGTCCGTCAGCAAGACTACGTGCCCGATGATCTCGAAGATCTCGAAAAGATCATGGCGTCGATCTACTACGTCAACCTCTCGGTGTTTCAGTCGGCTCCAGATTGTTGGGCGATCGACCAGTTGTTTCCGATCATGCCCCTGCATCGGCTGGATGAGGAACCCACCCGTCGGGGAACCCTTGCCGATCTCACCTGCGACAGCGATGGCAAGATTGATCAATTCATCGACCTGCGCGATGTCAAGTATGTTCTCGAACTCCATCCGCTGAAGCGGAAGCCGGAGAACGAAAGCTTGGAGCAACACTCGTCTCCTATCCTGCACCCCTCCTACGAACCCTACTACCTGGGAATGTTTCTGGGTGGGGCATATCAGGAAATCATGGGCAGTTTGCACAATCTATTTGGTGATACCAATACGGTACATATTAAACTCACCCCGACGGGCTACCAGATTGAGCATGTCGTGCGGGGCGACACAATGACGGAGGTGCTGGGCTACGTCCAGTATGATTCTGAGGATTTGATTGAAAGCATTCGCCAGCGATCGGAGCGGGCACTGCAAGAACGCCGCATCACCCTCCAGGAGGCACAGTTGTTGTTGCAGAATTACGAGCGATCGCTCAGTCGCTACACCTATTTGTCACCCTAGTTTGTCGCCCTAGTACGGCAATTCGGAATTAGTTAGTTGTACAAATTGTCCAAAGTCTTGTGGGGTGGGCATCTTGCCCGCCGAGTCTGGGCGGCAAGATGCCCACCCCACAAGAAAATAAGTATTTCGGCTAACTGCTCACTCCCCCCAACAGACTTGCCAACAATGCCTTCTGAGCATGGAGGCGATTCTCAGCCTCATCCCAAATGCGAGATTGGGAGCCTTCGATCACGGCATCGGTGATTTCTTCTTCGCGGTGGGCAGGCAGGCAATGCAGCACGATCGCCTTGGGTTCTGCCTGAGCCAGCAAGGCTTCGTTCACCTGATAGGGTTGAAAAATCGGGATGCGGGTGGCGGCGAGATCTTCCTGACCCATACTTGCCCAGACATCGGTGTAGAGGACGTGTGCTCCGGTGACAGCTTCGTAGGGGTCTTGGGTGAGCAGGACGCTGGAGCGATCGCACGCGATCGCCCGTGTCCGTTCCACAATTCCAGCATCCGGTTGGTACTCGGCAGGGGTGGCAATGTGAACATTCATGCCCATCAGCGCACAACCCAGCATGAGGGAGTGGGCAACGTTATTGCCATCCCCTAGATAGGCTAGGGTTAATCCGGCTAATGTGCCAAATTCCTCCTGAATCGTCAGTAAATCAGCCAACACCTGGCAGGGATGCTCTAGATCTGTCAAGGCATTGATCACGGGAATCTTGGCGTAGTGGGCAAAGGTTTCCACCTCCTGTTGCTCAAAGGTGCGAATGGCGACGACATCGAGATAGCGTTCCAATACCCGTGCAGTGTCGATCGTTGGTTCGCCCCGACTGACCTGAGTGACAGTGGCGTTTAAATCTAATACCTGCCCGCCCAGTTGGTAGATCGCCACGGAGAAACTAACGCGTGTGCGGGTGGATGCTTTTTGAAATAGCAAGCCCAACACCTTTGCACAGCGCACCTGCACCGCTCCCGCCTTCATCTGGGCGGCGAGTTGCAAAAGTGCCTGAATTTCTTCGGTGCTGAAATCCGCCATGCTGAGAAAATCTCGCCCCTGTAGTGACGCTACGCTCATCGTTGATTCCTGGTATCGACGCAGTAGATAATTCGATCGCCAAACGGTTTACATTCGTCTCGATCGCATCATAGTTTACCAGCAAAGATCGATCGCAAACCGGGTCAGCTCGCCGAATCAAATAGGCAAATCGTGACAAACCAGATGCTAGCTTTTGGCAATGAATTCACGAATGGCGATCGCCGTTGCTGGAGCCAACAACACGCCATTGCGATAGTGCCCTGTGGCAAGTAGCACGTTTGGGTAGCCCGGTAGCAATTCAATCACAGGGGCAGGGCGATCGACCGGACGGGGACGCAAGCCCGACCATTGGTCAATCAATTCTGCTTGGGCGAGGGCGGGACAGAGGGCGGTCGCCCCCTGCATCACCTGATCCAATCGATCGGGATCTGCCGTGACTGGCTGCTGTCCAACTGGAAATTCCACCGTTGCCCCTATCCAGTACTCAGCGTTACCCAACGGCACAATGTGAATATCATGTCCCGTGATCACAGGTTGAAATTCTGGCAATCCCAAGGGGCGATCGAGGCGTAGGCGAACGGCTTGTCCGAGCACAGGTTGCACCGTGACCGGACGGGGGGAAACTTGCGTCATGGCGGTCGATCCCAATCCGGCGGCTATCACAACCCAATCTGCCGCGATCGCCCCGGCTGAAGTTTCAATTCCCTCACATCCCTGCTCACCTGCTACCAGCGATTGCACCTCAACATCAAATCGAAAGCGAACGCCTCGCCGCTGCGCCGCCGCCACCAATGCCAGGGTTAAAGCCGTGGGGTCAATTTGGCGATCGGCTGGGGAATAAATTGCCCCTGCTAAACCCGTGGGTTGAATCTGGGGACAACGATCGCCCACCTGCTCCGCCTCCCACCACTGCAACTCCCAGCCCTGTTGGTGTCGGGTATCGATTAACCGTTGCCACTTTTCTCGTTCCGCCCCATCAAAACAAAGCATCACCACGCCCTGCGGATTGTGCGGAATTTGTAATCCTGTTTCTGCTTCTAATTGGGGGATCAGCGTCGCATAGCGTTGTAAACTCGTTTGTCGCAGTTGCCATGCTCTGCCTTTAACCTTTTGGCTAATCACGCCCATCAATACACCCAAAGCAGCTCCGGTGGCGGCTTGGGCGGGGGGTTGGCGATCGAGCACCGTCACCCTCACGTTGGCAATGGTGCTGAGTTCATAGGCGATCGCCGCCCCAATAATGCCACAGCCAATGATGACAATGTGAGGTACTACCTGCATCCTAAAATCCTGCCGCCCAGATCCCCGGCTTCTTGGAGGAGCCGGGGATCTTCCTTGTACTCACCCTCTGACCTAACTCACCGATTCGCTACCCAACGCCTCTGCTGGAACGTACTTTAGGAACGCATCAAAGTCTTGCAGAGCCTGGTTGTAATTGAATAACGCTTTGCGGCTGTCGTTGGCTACTGTCGCTTCATCAATCAACACGACGTGTTCAAACACTTCTTTTGCCGCATTCAACGCCTCCTTTTGCAGCTTTGGTTCTAGCCCGCGTGCCAAGCGGCTCATCCGCACTCGCATCTCGCCCAAGGGACCGTGGATGTAGGTTTGTACATCATTCCAGCGCTGTTGTTGCACCAAGGGGGGAATCGCCAGCAGGCGATCGCGCATCTCTTGAACATCAGCAACGTAATCCTGCAATTGAGCAATCTGCTCTGGGCTGTAGGTCGGTCCTTTGGCAACAGTGGGACTACTACAGCTTGTTAAAAACGTGACGACTGCCACTAAGAGTAAGCTGACGATCGAACGATACCTCATAGTTCCTTTCCTACCTTAAATGCTTTGCTGACATCCCCGACCAGCCCGACCAAAATCAGGCTAACCACTGTTATCAAACCCTATTGAAGCACGTCCTAGCCGTTAGAAATCAGCATATTGGGCGATCGCCAATCGCAATCGCTGTGAAACTTCTGCCACGGGCAAGGCTCCCAATTCGCCACTGGCGCGGGTGCGGATGCTGAGGGCGTTGGCTTCGACCTCTTTGGCTCCGACCACTGCCATCACGGCAATCTTTTCCTTTTCGGCATTGCGGATCATCTTGCCCAAGCGTTCGCCGCTGTGGTCGAGTTCGGCGCGGATCTGGTGCGATCGCAATTGCTCCACCACCTGACGAGCAAAGGGAACTTGCTCCTCGGTGACAGGCAGTAGGCGAATTTGTACGGGTGCAAGCCAGATAGGGAAATCTCCGGCATACTCCTCGATGAGAATGCCAATCAACCGCTCTAATGAGCCAAAGGGGGCGCGATGGATCATTACCGGACGCTGACGAGCGCCGCCTTCTGCCACATATTCCAGATCAAATCGTTCTGGCAAAATGTAGTCAACTTGTACGGTTCCCAACTGCCACTCCCGTTCCAGCGCATCCTGAAAGATAAAGTCTAGTTTAGGACCATAAAAAGCAGCTTCACCAATGCCCTCAAAATGGTTCATGCCTAATGTTTCAACAGCACGACGAATAGCGCTCTCTGCCTTATCCCACGCTTCATCAGAGCCGATGTACTTATCTGACGCAGGATCGCGGAAGCTGAGTCGAGCACGGAAGTTTTTTAACTGTAAGCTCTTGAATACAGTCAAAATCAGATCAACCACATTCAGAAACTCTGCATCGAGTTGTTCTGGTGTGACAAACAGGTGAGAGTCGTCTACCGTAAACCCTCGCACACGGGTTAATCCACCCAACTCGCCTGACTGCTCGTAGCGATAGACTGTGCCAAACTCCGCCAGTCGCATCGGTAACTCTCGATAGGAGCGCAATTCACTCTTATAGATTTGAATGTGAAATGGGCAGTTCATTGGCTTCATGACAAACCCAATCTCGTTGGCTCTGTCTTCTTCCGTTTCCGCCATTGCTGGAAACATATCTTCCTTATACTTTTGCCAATGCCCAGACTGTTTAAACAGATCCACACGGGCAATGTGCGGCGTCACAACTGGCAAGTAGCCTCGCTTGAGTTGTTCCTGCTTCAAAAAATCCTCCAGGGTCGATCGCAACACCGTTCCCTTGGGCGTCCACAACGGCAACCCCGGTCCTACGGGATCAGCAAAAATAAACAACCCCAGTTCCTTACCCAGCTTGCGATGATCGCGGCGCAGTGCCTCTTCTTTACGGCGTTTGTATTCTGCCAGTTGCTCTGGGGTTTCCCAAGCGGTGGCATAGATGCGCTGCAATTGGGCTTTGGTTTCGTCGCCGCGCCAATAGGCTCCAGCAACGCTTTCTAGCTCGATCGCCTCAGCATTTAGCTCAGCTGTATTCTCCAGGTGGGGACCAGCGCACAGATCCCACCAAAGATCCCCTAGATGATAAATCGTGATCGGTTCTTGCTTGATGTCTTCTAAGATTTCTAATTTATAAGATTCCTGAATTGCGGTAATTCGTTGCTTTGCCTCGTCTCGGCTGACCTCTTCGCGAATCACCGGCAGCTTGCGTTGGATGATCTTGGTCATCTCCTTCTTGATCGCCTTCAGGTCTTTTTCTGTGAATGGTTCTGGGTTATCAAAATCGTAGTAAAACCCATTTTCAATCCACGGACCGATCGTCACCTGAGCTTTGGGAAACAGCTTCTGCACCGCCATCGCCATCACGTGGGATGCCGTATGGCGGATCTTTTTTAAGCTCTCCGATTCGCTGGTTTTGGGTAGGTGGATCGGGGGGGACTGGGGGGGAGCAGAAGAGGAAACCATTGCACAAACTCACTATTTCTAGCCTCTATCTTAACCAGTCCCGTGTCATTCGCCGAGGACGATCGCCTCATCCCATAATTCGTTTCCTAGAAAAATATTACAAAAGGTAAACTGCGTTAAGATTTAGGAATAGCAATCTCTGATTTAAACCCATGTTTAACTCCCATCCTGCCGACTCCGATGTCCTCAAGACGCTATTAACTCCCCTGTTAGAAGATTTTCAGTATTGGTTTGAGCGGTCGCGGGTGCTGCTCGAAACCCAAACAATCCAATTTTTGGGAGAAGAAGGACAAACGCAGCTACTAGAGCGAGTCAAACAGGCGCAACAGGAAGTGAGTGTGGCTCAAACTCTCCTCAATGCAACAGATGGACAAGTCGGTGTGGAGACGGCTGTGCTGATGCCTTGGCACACCCTGGTGACGGAATGCTGGCAAGTTGCAGTGCGGTTTCGCCTAGAGCAATCCCACGAGTTGAATTTATAGCAGGCACGGCGAAAATCTGGGAGACTAGAGAAAGGGGCTGATGGCGATCGCCCTTGTAGTGCATGATTTTGTAATGTGGCTTGAACAGCGTGTGACTTGGAGAATAGAGTATGTTGCACCTCATTTACATTTTGGTTTTTACTCTGTTAGCCGTTTTGGCTGTCAGCAATTTGATTCGTAATCTGGTGGTTCTCGGCGTGGAGTCCCATCGTGGCTACAGTGCGGCTGGGCGATCGCCAAGTCAAAGCCGATTCCGCCGCACCGCCGTTCCCCATCCTGAGCTATTGGATGATGCGGGTAATGTATCCAATGAGCCTCTGTTGGTCATGCGCTCGGTTGATGTGGAAGATGCTCGCCAACAACTCGATGCCTTGTTCAATGCGTCTCCGGGTGGAGACGAAGAGCGTGATTGATCGTTTTTAACAGCTGCCTCGATCGCTCTCGCATACGGTGAACATAAGAGATTCCCGGCTTCCTTGGAGGAGCTGGGAATTCCTTATGGCAAGATTTTATGGTATGGATAGACTGCGCTACGGCAGCTCAAATGGATTGAAATCGCTGATCATTCTTTAGCATTTCCGGTTTAATGTCTTGTACCCATTTAACAAAATCGGGGTCGAGGTGAGTGCCGTTATCTTTTTGGAGTAACAGCGCTGTATAACGTTGTTTTTGCCTAACAACGATGGCTTGGTAGGTGGAGCCGCCCACCACCGCGTGGCTAAATCCTTCTAGTTGCAAGGACGAGAGCAGCAGTGATTGCAGCCCAAGCGCTTGAAAAATGGTTTGTATCCAACCGATGTCAAAGCTTTCAGCAGTAGTGAAATATTCCTTGGGTAAGCCATTCAAATCGAAAATGGCAGCGCCAAGGACGGCGGGTTCAGTAATCGGAGTGGGAGTGGGGAGGGTGGTAGCCGATCGCATAGAGTTTTTAAAGAGCTAGATCGCCCACCTAGCTTAAGCACCCAAAGTCTCAAATGCGACCGTAGAAATGCTGTTAAAGAAATGCCGATCGAGCCTCATGGGTTGCAGTGAGCCGTTGTTCAAGCGATCGCCAATCTGCCTGTTCCACCTGCTGAATCGTCGTTTCAAGTTGCTGCTGATAGGCACGCAGAGTTTGGAGCAGGGCGGATTGATTGTATTGCGCCATCATCATGCCCAACTCAGGATTGCCCCCACCGACGCGGCTGGTGTCCCGAAATCCAGAACTAGCTAGTTTTGAGCTAATGCCAGTACCGATGGGTCTCCTTCCTGCATACAGGCGGCGATCAGATTAGAACTGACCATGACGGGTAGGTGAGAAATCCAGGCAACGGCTCGATCGTGTTCCTCTGGGCGGCAGTAGCACAGGTGAGACCCCAAATCTCCTGCTAACTGAGCAATGGTTTCAACGACATCGACAGGAGTAGTGGCGGTAGGGGTGAGGACGTAGGGGCGATCGATGAACAACTCCGTTTGTGCCGCTTCTAAGCCGCGATCGCTTGTACCCGCCATTGGGTGTCCTCCGACAAATCGCTGCCAATGGGGAGTGATCGCGGCAACGATCGGCGACTTCACCGACCCTACATCCGTAAGGATGGTATGGGCAGCAAGATGGGGCAGTAATTGCAGAGCCGTAGATTCGAGGACTGCGAGGGGGGTGCATAAAAACACCACATCAGCAGATGCCATCAGGGCGAGATCGGTACTGGCTTCCTGCACCACCTGTTGTGCGATCGCTTGCTCACAGGTTTGCTGCCGCCGACTCACCCCTAGCACCGTATATCCCCGCTGGCAAAAGTCTATCCCCATCGAGCCACCGATCAGCCCCAACCCAACAATCCCAATCTTCATAGCCTCGTTCCAGCAATAAATCCTGTAAAAACTTAACCATAACTACTTCTGGTATCGTAACAGCCGCAAAGTAGGCTTAGGCGATATGTCACAATGAGAGTCATTGCACCCCGTGAAGAGACGAGCGCCGTGATTGAGGTAGAAGTTCATCAGCAACTACGGGCATTTCTGCGAGAGCAGGGTGAACCCTATTGGCACCATCATTTGACGATGGCGCGATTGGTTGCCCGTGCTCTGCGACTCGATCGCCACGCCTTGATCCAAACGGGAGCCGCATCGGGCTACAACGGGCATTATCGATTGAGCTACCTAATGCCAGCTCTGCTGTGGCATCAAGCCGTGGTGCTAGTCGTGCCTGAAGAATTGCAGCAACGGTTGCTGATGGTGGAAATTCCTCGCCTGCGGCAGTGGATTCCTCCCCACAAGTCCATTCGCACGGGCGATCGCTTTCCCTGCCCAGAGTTTCAAGGCTTGTTGATTACATCTCCCCAGGCTTGGTTGAGCGATCGGCTGTTTAACCAGTCTCGGTTTCCCACGGGGATTCCCACCATTATTGATGGCGTGGATGATATCGCAGCATGGACGCAGGAGCAACTGACCATTTGCCTGCACCCCCGTGATTGGGAAGAGTTGATGCTGGCGTGTCCCACCCAGACAGATGCGATCCGGGATGCCCGGATTCAATTAACCAGGCTGATTTACCAACATCCGGTTAACCCCTACGATCGCTATTTGCTAGAAGCACCGGAGACGACGGTGCTAACTGACCTGTACCAAACCGTGTGGCACTCCTGCATGACGTGTTCCTCGGAGAACCCGTTATTGAGCCGGATTCCGCAGCACTGGTTGGAGTTTTGGCAGAGTTTACAGCAGGGCGATCGGCTAATTTGGACGAGCGTTATGCGGCAGCAGGGGCAGTTTTCCCTACACTCTAGCCCAGCCGAGGTGGGGTCTATCCTAGCGGCGGTGTGGGCACAGCAACCGGTGGTGTTGATTGGGACAGCACTGGATCTGGAACCGGATGCGCCGATCTATCGCCAGCGGGTAGGGTTAGCCGAGGCGACCTGTTTGAAATTTTCCGGCGATCGCCAGCAGGAATTGATTCAGCTCTATTTGCCCGATCGCTTGCCCATGCCTAACACGCCCCAGTTTCAAACTGCACTGCTACAGGAGTTGCGCACCTTGCTGAGTGCGGCGACGGCTGGGCACGGCTTGATGGTAATTTTGATTGGCGATGTGCCCTTGAAAGCGCAGGCAGGTTCTATCCTAGCGGCGGAATTTGGCTCACGGGTGCAGGTGGAGAAAACCTGTTTGGATGACCAGGGGATTTAGTGGCAGGGTGGGAATTTTGGCGAGAGCATCAACGGGTGCTGCCCGCCCCCCAATTGCTGGTGATTGCCACCCTGCCGATTCCATCCCTAGAAAATCCCCTTGTGGCGGGACGAGTTGCCCACTACAAGCAACAGCGCCAAGACTGGTTTCGCCTCTATTTGTTGCCAGAGGCATTGAGCGAGTTGCAACGGGCGATCGCCCCCGTCCGAGAATCGCGGGGGGTGGTTGCCCTGCTCGACAATCGGGTCAACCACCGCAGCTATGGGCAACAAGTTCTCACCGCCCTCAGCCCGATGGCTCGGATCAATTACATCGATCGCAGTCTATTTAACCATCTCGATTTTTCAGTTCTAGAGTAATTCCGCAGACAAAGCCCATCCTCTATAATCAGGGCTACTTGGTGGAATCAGAATTATGCAAACCTTACGTGTGGGCGTTGCCGGACCCGTCGGTTCAGGAAAAACCGCCTTAGTCGATGCCCTGTGCAAAGCGCTGAGGCAGGAGTATCACATCGCGGTCGTCACCAACGATATCTACACCCAGGAAGACGCCCAGTTTTTGGTGCGGAGTCAAGCCCTAGAGAGCGATCGCATCGTTGGGGTAGAAACGGGAGGCTGTCCCCACACCGCCATTCGAGAAGATGCGTCGATCAATTTGGTGGCGATCGAGCAACTAGAACAGCGCTTTCAAAATCTGGATTTGGTCTTTGTTGAAAGTGGCGGCGATAATCTGGCGTCCACCTTTAGTCCAGAATTGGTAGATTTGACCCTCTATGTGATCGATGTGGCAGCGGGAGACAAGATCCCCCGCAAGGGCGGACCCGGCATCACTAAGTCCGACCTGCTGATCATCAACAAAATCGATCTGGCTCCAATGGTGGGAGCC
>JAAUSV010000135.1 GCA_012032525.1 Leptolyngbyaceae cyanobacterium SL_7_1 | reverse complement strand
AACCGACTATCGTGTCAAACAACCTCCGTTCTTTCAACGGTTCTGGCTCTCTTGGCTCTCTCAGATGTCCTTACAATACTGGCATTTTCAGGACTTGAACAGCTTTTTGCCATACTGAGAATTGCTGATTTGATGACGCAACTAGGATGACTGGAGCCAACAGCCGATAAAATAAGAGATTCCCCCATAATGATGGGAAACACCATTAAAGGTTTGTTATGTTTTCTGAGACGAATGGATTGGCTGAACCAGCCGTTTTATTGACGATCGCCTGTGAAGAAGTCGTCAAAGATAGCATCTTGGGTCTACTAAAAAATCTTCAAGTCCAAAGCTACACCGTGACCCGCGTTGCAGCCACCGATCGCTACGGCACCAGCATGGGCGAAGCCACAGGGGCAACCGACAACAGCGAAATCAAGGCGATCGTATCGCGTGAGGTCTCGGATGTGGTTTTACACACTCTGCAAAAATACTTGAGCGATCGCCCCATCATTGCTTATCGGCAAGAGATCGAAGCACTGGTCAACTAAAACCCCACCCCAGCCACCCGCTCAGACTTTTAATGAAAGCGGCTCAACACATAATCTGCCAAGTTGATCAGGGCATCTTTTGACTTAGAAGGAGCCAGATCGCTGAGATATTGTATGGCAGCGCGAGCATGGTAGGCTGCCAAATCCCGCGACTGCTCAATGCCACGGGCATCGTTAATTAGGGCGATCGCCTGCTCTAAATCCCCATCTTGGGCAAACTCTCGTTCGATCAGCACTTCCAAGTAGGGTTTCTCCGCCAGCGCATACAAAACGGGCGCAGTCAGGATGCCGCTTTTTAGATCTGAGCCAGCGGGTTTGCCCAAGGCATCGGCAGAACCCGTAAAGTCAAAAATGTCGTCCACAATCTGAAACGCTAGCCCAATGTGGCGACCGTAATGATACAAATTCTTAGTGACTTCCTGGGGGACTCCGCTGAGTACCCCCGCTGCTTCTGCACTATTTGCCAGAAGGGATGCGGTTTTGTAGTAGGTTTTGTCTAGGTAGGCTTCGATCGAAAGACTTGTATCAAAGCGGTTTAATCCTTGTAAAATCTCACCCTCTGCGTAGTCTTTGATCACCTCGGACAACAGCTTGACTACTTTTAGATTGTCCAGGTTTGCCAGATACCAAGAGGCTTGAGCAAAGAGAAAATCGCCAGCTAACACCGCTACTCGATTGCCAAAGCTAGTGTGAACGGTAGGCACACCCCGCCGCAGTTCCGATTCATCGATCACATCATCATGCACCAAGCTGGCAGTGTGGATCATTTCTGTCAGCTCGGCAAGGCGACGATGCTTGGGGGTAATCTCTTGATCTGCCATCGTCGCCCTAGAGATCAAAAGCACGATCGCAGGTCGCAACCGTTTTCCTCCTGCACCAAACAGATGCTCAGCCGCTGCATATAAAATCGGATGGCGTGCGCCCACCAACTGCTTCAAATTGTCTGCTAACAGCCTCAAGTCAGATTCAACGGGGGCAAAGAGGGACGTAGTTGAGGTCATGGATAGGCTAAATTTATAGTTAGTTACGAAATTTTACATATCTTGCTTTTATTCTAAGCTAACCTCTTCCCATCTGGGATCACAACTTGGGTGCTCTGCCAAATTTTGTCAATGGTAGTTCTGGGAATGGCGATTTGGGTGGAAAAGCATTGGTGTTCATTTGCCTTCTATCAATAGGCTGAAATACTCATCAGGCAAGAGTTTGGTGATTTTAACACTTTATTAAACATCCTCCAAAAACCCCTTTCAAGTTCAAAGTTACGTGCTACTCTAATAGGTAGGGATTTAACAATTTCATACACAAGTTTAGTAGCAAGGCATTTGTCCTTTGCTCTCAAGTTGATGCAAGGATTCAAGGCTTGCTTCCCGGCTCCTTGTTGGATTTTGAGAATGTAAGCCGTTGCTGGGCTGATTGGGGGTTCAACTGAGTTGTTTTGCTCATGTAGGGCTTTCTAGTTGGCTTAGCGTCAGCTTGTTTGCAATTGAGGTGAAAACCTTGCTGAACGGCTAGCCGAGGGCTGGCGAAGCTGGAAAGCAGCTTTGCTTGGTTTCTTAGCGCGGTATGTGCTGCGTTGACGGTCTCTATTGCGGTTATTTGAACTAATTAACTAATTATTTGGGTTGTAGCGATGACGTACAGCAACGTTCCTATTGTGATTCCGATTTTGGCGGCGGGTTATCTGATCGTGGTCTATCTTTTGCTCATGTTGGCGCAGCGATCGAGGGCATAGCTAGCTTTCGCTCTCCAAGCGCTGTGATAGCGATAGCAGGTGAACTTTTGTGTGCAGTGCACTCAGAAATTCACCTGCTATTGGTTGATGGTGCTTTTTAGAGCACTGAACCAATGCATTTCTAAAGCTCTGCCATTTGCCTGGCTCCAGTCACGGGTAGATCGATCACAAATTGAGCACCTTGCCCAACTGCTGAGCTACAGTGAATTTGCCCAGCATGACGTTCCACCACAATCTGGTGGCTGATTGACATGCCCAACCCGGTGCCCTTGCCCACCTCCTTGGTTGTAAAGAAGGGGTCAAATACACGCTGCTGCACCTCTTCAGACATACCCGGACCATTATCTGTAATCGTCACCTGAACCGATCGGGAGCAATGCTATCGGTGGTGATGTGAATGCAGGGCATAAAGGAGTCCGGCAAAGTAACCGCACCATGGGTATTGCCATTGCGCGTTATTAACTGGTTGTAGCCTGATTCAAAGGCGTCGATCGCATTGCTCAAAATATTCATGAACACCTGATTGAGCTGCCCAGCATAACACTTGATCAGTGGTAATTCTCCGTAGTCTTTGTGCACTTCGATCGCAGGACGATGACTCTGGGCTTTGATCCGGTGCTGTAAAATCATCAGGGTGCTATCGATGCCTTCGTGGATATCGACAACTTTTAGCTCTGCTTCGTCTAATCGGGAGAAATTTTGCAGCGATCGAACAATTTCACAAATACGCTCTGCTCCCACCCGCATAGAGGTGAGCAGACGTGGCAGATCCGCCATGATGAAATCGAGGTCGATCGCCTTGGTTTTCTCGTGCAAGCCTAGATCGGACGGTGGAAGTAGTTGTTGATAGACCTTGAGTAGTTCTAGCAAATCCTCGGCATAGCGCGTGGCATAAACCAAGTTCCCCGAAATGAAGTTGACTGGGTTATTGATTTCGTGGGCAACTCCAGCAACCAATTGCCCTAGGCTAGACATCTTCTCACTCTGTACAAGGCGAGCCTGTGCCTGTTGCAGTTCGGTTAGGGTCTGTTTTAACTGTTGAGATTTTTCGCGCTCCTTCTCCTCTGATTGCCGCAGGGCTTCCTCTGCCTGCTTGCGCTTGGTAATGTCTTCGACTGTTCCCTCGTAATACAACAGTTTCCCGTTAGCATCCCGCACGGCTCTGGCATTTTCTGAGGTCCAGATGATTGTGCCATCCCGTCGATAAATTTCTGATTCAAAATCGGTGACGATGTCGTGTTCCTCTAGAGAGGCAATGAACTCCGATCGCCGTTTGGGATCGACATACAACTGATGGGCGATGTCAGTCATCTGGGTAATTAATTCCTGCTCGGAGGAATAGCCGTAGATGCGCACTAAAGCTGGGTTGGCGCTCAAGTGTCGCCCTCCACGAGTTGTTTGAAAAATTCCTTCTACAATGTTCTCAAAAATGCTGCGGTACTTGGCTTCTGCCTGCCGGAGTGCCTCCTCGGCTTGCTTGCGGTGGGTGATATCTCGTGCCACCCAGACCACTGCGTTGCTGGGTAGGGGAGAAATGTTGGCACTGAACCAGCGCTCCGTTGGCAGTGAGGCATTGATTTCACCGTTGACTCCGATGGCAGAAGCTCCACTGACAGGCAAGCTATACTCCAAGCTCCCCGGTTCTCCAGTTCGCAGAGCTTGCTGAATTGTGTTCAAGAATAGATTTGCCAGTTTTAGCGGCAGGATGTCATGAACTGTTTTGCCAAGGCGATCGGTAGTGGGTTTGTATTGGGGTTGGTGATTAGTGGCAATGATTTTGAGATAGCGTCCTTGGGCATCAAACACATTAATCTCGTCTGTCATGGCGGCAAACAGCGCCCGCAACTCCGCCTCTGAGGTGCGCAGAGCAGCTTCAATCCGTTGACGTTCCGCGATCTCGATCACCAATCGCCGATTTAATTCTTTTAGGGCTGCCGTGCGTTCTTCAACCCGGTATTCCAGTTCTTCATTTGCCCGTTGTAGAGCTTCCTGAGCCTGTTTGCGTTCGGTGATGTCTTCGACGGTGCCCTCAAAATAGAGCAACATGCCATCTAAATCACGAACGGCACGCGCATTCTCGGAAATCCAGATCAGACTGCCATCCTTCCGATAGACCTGGGACTCAAACCCTAGAACGGCATCATTTTGTTGCAGCAAGCGGGCAAACTCGCAGCGACGGTTGGGATTGACATAGAGTTGTTGTTGGATGCTGGTGAGGTTGGAGGTTAACTCCTCCGGAGAATTGTAGCCATACATCCGTGCCAAGGTGGGGTTGGCGCTGAGGTAGTAGCCATCTAGGGTAGTTTGGAAGATCCCTTCTACTGCATTTTCAAAAATACTGCGATATTTTTCCTCGGCAACCCGCAGTGCTTCGAGGGCTTGGTGGCGATCGCTAATGTCAATTCCGATCGCAAATGCCGCCCGCCCCTGGTCATACTTTTGCACCACAATGATGTAATAGCGCACCTTGCCATCAACCAACGATGCTACTTCCCGCGATGCTTCCTGGTCAGGGCTAGCAAAAAAGGCTCGGACAAATTCTTTAAATTCTAAGCTGCTGTGGAGAAAGCCAATGTCTTGGTTGACAAACGACTCTGGCGGCAGATTGAAAATAGCGGCGAGGTGCTTGTTTACTCCCAGGTAGCGCAGATCGGAACTGATCCAAGAAACGATGCCAGGCACAGCGTCTAGAACCGTTTGAAACTGGTCTTTCTTGGTTTCCAGCGCCAGCTTGGCTTCGTCCAGTTCGGTGGCAATCTGCTGGCGATCGGAGGTCAGCCGCTCCAACTCAGCGACCCGCTGACGCAACCCCGCCAGTTCGTCAATTAATTGCGTCTTGGTTTTGTTCTGATCGTCCATACGTCAGGTCTCTACCTACACAGAAACAACCACAGTTCTAACGGTGCACTGAATCAAACCGTTGCCCAACGCAATTAAGCGCCATGTGGATTGGCATTGCTCACAAACGATCGCTACTGTGGTAGAAAACCCTGACTCAAAACTAACGCCATTCATCCAATTGGTACGCCTTCAGTATAGAGGAAGTTGGAGAACCCGATAAGTTTACCCGACACTTAAATCTGCAAGTTCAGTCCTGCCAAAACTTCTGCACACATTTGTAACAAACCCCGAAATTATCCCCGGTAGTTGTGATGTACTTTACAGCCCCCAAACGAAGACGGACAGCAAGAAGCCCCCCTCATTGCTGCCCGTCTTTCTTTTCCTGCAAGCGTAGGCTTTTCAGCACTACCCTTGTCTATAGGGTAATTCCTTCTGGCTCAAACCAGACAAAGGAACTATAAAGAGAGCATAAGGAAACGGTGACAATCTCAGAAGAAGGTAGCGATTAGCCGTTAGCGGTTAGCTGATTGCCAATTCGCAATAGCTATCTTACTCCGCATTGGCTGGGTTGAGATGCAGGGCGTCAGTCATTGTCGGGGGAAAGAGGTGGGAGGACTGGGGAGAGGGGTGGTGGAGGCGAATCAATTGCGCCAAGGTCTTTTTTAGTTGGGTGCGGGGGACGATCGTGTCTACAAACCCATGATTGAGCAGGTATTCCGCCGTTTGGAAATCGTCGGGGAGTTTTTCCCGCAGGGTTTGCTCCACCACTCGGCGTCCGGCGAAGGCGATCGTTGCCTGCGGTTCGGCAATAATAATGTCGCCCAGCATGGCAAAACTCGCCGTGACTCCGCCCGTGGTGGGATGGGTGAGCACGGGAATGTAGAGGAGGGAGTCACGACGTGACGCTCCAGTGCACCGGAAATTTTTGCCATTTGCATGAGGCTCAGCATGCCCTCTTGCATTCTGGCTCCACCCGACGCACAGACAATAATCACGGGCAACCGTCCACGAGTTCCCCGCTCGATCAGACGGGTGAGCTTTTCAGCCCACCACCGATCCCATGCTGCCGCCCATGAAGCGAAAATCCATAACCCCTAGCGCGATCGGCAAGCCATCTAACTGCCCTAGACCTGTAATGACAGCGTCGGCTAAGCCCGTTTTTTCTTGGGTTTCCCGCAGGCGATCGCTGTAGGATTTGCGATCGCGAAATTTTAACGCATCGATCGGGCGCAACTCATCATCTAAACTTGCCCACGTATTGGGATCGATCAATTGCTGAACCCGCTGCTCACTGGAGACAATCATGTGGTGTCCGCATTCCAAACACACCAACTGATTGGCTCGTAAATCCTTGGTATAGGTCAGCACACCACACACCTTACACTTACTCCACAAGCCATCGGCGATTTCTCGTTCCTGACGCTCTTTGCCACTGGCGTCCGATTTTCGTCGATTTGCAAACCAGTCAAATAAAGACATGCCGCACCTAACACCACACTAAAGGATAAGGACAGAACTAGAGATCGGATTGATCGACGATCGCCTCTTCTGTAGGGCTGAGCAAGAGCAACGCCGTCCACCGATCTTGTAGGCGAACTTGTAGCGTGGAGGTACAACCGATGTGTACCAATGTATCCAGCATAATCACCCGCGCTGGAACATCGTGAGCGGTTAGCATTTGTTGCAGTAGCTCTGCTTCTTCACGAGTTCGTGTCGCCTTCAGTGTGACCCAACCCACAAGAGTAACCGAATGTAAATCACAGATCTAATATTACCAGAGCGGCATCCTCTGAATGGCGATCGGCTCGACGCTAAATTTTTACCACCAGCCTGCCAGTGTAATCAATTCGGTGCAAAAAGGGGGCTGGGGTTTGCTGGGCAAAGTATTCATCGGTGGCAGTCTTTGCGCCTTGCCAGTGTCCGTAGTCGTCAATGATCAGAATTCCGTTTTTCACCAATCGCGGGTAGAGATGGAGTAATTCGTGTTTGGTCGATTCGTACCAGTCGGTATCGAGGCGCAGCAAACAAATCTCGGAGGGCATGACTTGAGGGATGGTGTCTTCGACTTTGCCTTGGATGAAGCGAATCTGCTCAGTGGGGTAGCCTGTGGCAAGTACGTTCTGTTTGACATCCTCAAGGCTAGCATCTGCCCAAACGTGGGAGTCTCTGGGGGACGTTTCCAACAATGTGGCGGCGGGAGTACCATCAAACTGTTGATCGTGGCTAGAGGGTTGGCTCATGCCGCTAAAGGTGTCGTAGAGAAATAGCTGGCGATCGACCACTCCCAAGTCCATCAAGGTCAGGGCTACTGCCATCATGCTGCCGCCGCGCCAGACGCCACACTCGACGAAATCGCCGGGGAAGTTGTTTTGGATGACATATTGCACGGCGCGAGTCAGGCTGATGATGCGCTCGATGCTGGTCATGGTGTAGGGGCTGACGCATTCGTAGATGAACTGTTCTGCATCGGTTACGTCAAATAGGAAACTTTGATGGGTGGAGGTCATAGGATTTATCAGGATGACTCAGAGATCAGATTCCCGGCTTCTTTGAAGAAGCTGGGAATCTGGACGGCAGGAGTTTTTGATACAAATTAAGATTACTGTGGTTTTGTCTTTGGACAAAAGGACGCTCGGTTTGATTTTGCTATTTGTTTAGGATCATGGATTAAATAAAACCGATATTTTTGAGAGAAGCGCGGCTCCGCCGCGCTTCTCTCAAAAAATATTCCAGATTAATTAATTTGCGATCCTTAGTTGATTTCTGAATTAGTCAGGCGATTTTGCAGCAGCAATTACTGTTACACAACTCGATTGATTAGTTTGCAAATTGTGTAATGCCATTTGCTACAGCATTCACTGGTTTTGTGGAAAATTCCCTAGATTTGAAGCAGCCGATCGCCAAATTTCTTATCAGAACAAATATACTAATTTATGCAAATTGCGGTAGGATCGCTTCAACTCTTCGATCCCTCCTTTAGCAAATTCCCCCCGTGCCTGCAAGGAGTTCGATAGAATTGTTAAGAACCATTTAGCCTGCGTCCCGTTATGTCCAAATCTGCGGATCGCTCCTCAGCCAGCCAGCCAAACGACTCTCATAACGGGTATCGTCCCCCTGCGATCGACCAGACAACGATTCGCATTCGGGGTGCGCGGCAACACAACCTCAAGAATGTGGATTTGGATTTGCCCCGCGATCAACTGATTGTCTTCACTGGGGTATCGGGATCGGGTAAATCTTCCCTGGCGTTTGACACAATTTTTGCCGAAGGGCAGCGGCGCTACGTGGAATCCCTCAGCGCCTATGCGCGGCAATTTCTGGGGCAAGTCGATAAGCCGGATGTGGATGCGATCGAAGGCTTAAGCCCTGCGATTTCCATCGATCAAAAATCCACCTCCCATAACCCCCGCTCCACCGTGGGCACCGTCACCGAAATCTATGACTACCTGCGGTTGCTGTTTGGTCGGGCAGGGGAACCCCACTGTCCGATTTGCGATCGCTCCATCGTCCCCCAGAGCATTGATGAGATGGTGGACAAGATTATGGAGTTGCCCGATCGAACCCGCTTCCAAATTCTTGCGCCCGTCGTCCGGGGCAAAAAGGGAACCCACAAGAAACTGCTGTCGAGCCTGGCGGCGGAGGGGTTTGTGCGGGTGCGGGTGGATGGCGAGGTGCGGGAACTAACGGACAATATCGAACTGGATAAGAACCACTTCCACAATGTCGAGATTGTCGTCGATCGCCTCGTCAAAAAAGACGGCATTCAAGAACGACTGGTGGATTCGCTCTCCACCTGTTTGAAGCGATCGGAGGGCATCGCCATCATTGAGGTGACACCTTCGGAAACCAACAACGTCATCCAACTCAATCCTGATCTACAACTAGCAGTGCTACCCGCAATGGCAGCGGAACCCGCCGGACAGTATGGCAAGGACGACGAGGACGGCAAGCCCAAACCAATCGAATTAGTGTTTTCCGAAAACTTTGCCTGTCCCCAGCACGGCGCGGTGATGGAGGAATTGTCGCCGCGATTGTTCTCCTTTAACTCGCCCTACGGAGCCTGTCCCAATTGCCATGGCTTGGGGACATTGCGGACTTTCTCAGCGGAGTTGGTCGTGCCCGATCCGAGTCTGCCCGTGTATGCGGCGATCGCTCCGTGGTCTGAGAAAGACAACACCTACTACTTTTCGCTGCTCTACAGTGTGGGGCAGGCGTTTGGCTTTGAGTTGCAAAAGGCGTGGAAGGATCTGACGCCAGAGCAACAGCATGTAATTCTCCACGGTTCTGAGGAAAAAATCTACATCGAAACCGACTCGCGTTATCGGGAGGCAAAGGGCTATCTGCGGCGCTACGAAGGAGCGCTCCCAATGCTGGAACGGCAGTACAAGGAAAGTACCTCCGAGGTTTACAAACAGAAGTTGGAACAATTTTTAATTGATCAGCCCTGCGAAGTCTGTGCGGGCAACCGTTTGAAGCCGGAAGCGTTGGCAGTGCGGTTGGGCGATCGCCGTTTAAGGATCTCAGCAGCGTCTCCATCCGGGAAAGTCTCGATCGGGTGACGAATTTGAAGCTCACCCCTCGACAGGCTCAAATTGGGGATTTGGCGTTAAAAGAAGTCAAGGCGCGATTGCAGTTCCTTCTGGATGTGGGGTTGGATTATCTGACGCTCGATCGAACGGCGATGACGCTTTCGGGCGGTGAAGCACAACGAATCCGCTTAGCCACCCAGATTGGGTCGGGATTAACCGGGGTGCTGTACGTGCTGGATGAACCCAGTATTGGCTTGCACCAACGAGACAACGATCGCCTCCTACAAACCCTGACAAAACTCCGCGACTTGGGCAACACCCTGATCGTGGTAGAACACGACGAAGACACGATTCGCGCCGCCAATTATCTGGTGGATATTGGTCCCGGTGCGGGTGTCCACGGCGGCAAGATTGTGGCGCAGGGTTCCCTGGAGAATTTGTTGAATGCCCCAGATTCCCTCACTGGGGCGTACTTGTCGGGGCGACGAGTAATTTACACTCCGGCTGAACGCCGGGTGGGTAATGGTTGTGCGTTGAAAATTCGCAACGCCCACCGCAATAATTTGAACCACCTAGACGTGGATATTCCCCTGGGCAAGTTTGTCTCGGTGACGGGCGTATCCGGCTCAGGCAAATCCACCTTGATCAATGAATTGCTCTACCCGGCACTGCAACACCACTTTGGACGCAAAATTCCCCACCCCAAGGAAATGAAGGAACTGGGAGGCTTGGGAGCGTTGGATAAGGCGATCGTCATCGACCAATCCCCAATCGGACGGACGCCGCGATCAAATCCCGCCACCTACACGGGCGTGTTCGATATCATCCGTGACCTGTTTTCCGAAACCATCGAAGCCAAAGCCAGGGGCTACAAACCGGGTCAATTCTCCTTTAACGTCAAAGGCGGACGCTGCGAGGCTTGCGGCGGTCAGGGGGTGAATGTGATCGAGATGAACTTCCTACCGGATGTCTACGTGCAATGCGAGGTCTGCAAAGGCGCACGCTACAACCGCGAAACCTTGCAGGTGAAATACAAGGGCAAATCGATTCCGATGTGCTGAACGATGACCTCGGAGGAAGTCGCTGGAGTTTTTGAGAACATTCCCAAGGCACAGGCTCGGTTGCAACGATGGTGGATGTGGGGCTGGGCTACATCCGTCTTGGACAAACCGCCCCGACGCTTTCTGGCGGGGAGGCGCAACGGCTGAAATTGGCAACGGAACTCTCCCGCCGCGCCACGGGCAAAACGCTCTATTTGATTGACGAACCAACCACGGGGCTTTCCTTTTACGATGTCCACAAACTGCTAGATGTGCTGCAACGACTGGCAGACATGGGCAATTCCATCCTGGTGATCGAACACAACCTGGATGTGATTCGTTGTTCTGATTGGGTGATTGATTTGGGACCCGAGGGGGGCGATCGCGGCGGTCAAATCATTGCTCAAGGCACTCCAGAACAAGTCGCCGCCGTGGCAGAATCCTATACCGGACGATACTTGAAACGAGTATTGGAGATGCATCCGGCGATCGCGGCTACCGTTGACGCTTAGCCAATGGGTAGAATAGGTCGAAGCAATGGGACAAACGCATGAGCACTGTAGATGAGAAATTAGAAATATTGGTCGATCAGGTGGGTCGATTGACCGAAGGACTAACCGAGTTTCGCATGGACATGGCGGAACTCAAGGAGATGGTACGTCAGCAGGGCGAAACTGCCAAACAACACGCCGAAGCCGCTAAACAACACGCTGAAGCTGCTAAACAACACGCCGAAACCGCCAAACAACACGCCGAAACCGCCAAGCAACAATCTGACAGCATTAGGCAACAAGCCATCACATCGAGCGCCAATCTGCCAGCGTCGATCGCCTCGTGCAGATGGTGGAATTGAT
>JAAUSV010000134.1 GCA_012032525.1 Leptolyngbyaceae cyanobacterium SL_7_1 | reverse complement strand
TCGAGAACGTAGGGAATATTGCTAGCAGATTCGTATCGATTGGGGTTGGGTTGGAGAGAGAAGAGTGTGAATGGAATGACTGGGCGGTGGCGATCGAGTCATTGGCTTCCACCTCACTGACAATTCCACTGCCTGTGCCGACATTGCCAATATTGCCCAAATCAACAAAATTGGGATTAGAGCCATCGATCGAAATTGACTCAGAGGCATTGACTGCAATGTCCCCCGCGTTCCCGCTGCTCAGAGCAGAGGTGATCAGTTGTCCGCCAGTTTGCAACTCAACTCGACCCGCGTAAACTGTGATATCACCGCCACTGGCATCGCTGCGGGTGAGGGCGCTTAACACTCCTCCATCTGAGAGTTGCAGCGTGCTGGTACTCCCTACCTCACCAATGGTGATATTTCCGCCTGCGCCACTGGTTGCCGTTTCAGAGGACGTGAGAATTCCGCTCGACAACCCATTGGCACTCCCCGACACACTCACCAACCGACTGGCATTAACCTCAATATCTCCTGCCACCCCTTCTCCACGGGTCAGGCTTTCTAAGCGTGACCCCCTAGAAACTGTGACATTACGGGCATCAATGCGAATATCACCGCCCACCCCGGTTGCTCCTAATTCGATCGCCGTACTAATATTGCTGCTTCGATTAAGCGCCACATCCTCCCCAGCCACGATCGCAATATTTCCCCCTGCACCCGCCGCAAAGGTTTGAGCATTGATCTGGGCGCGATCGCTTAGTTCAAGTTGCTCTGTCACATTGACAGCAATGTTACCACCCACCCCTGCTCCCGTTGTGCTGGTATCGAGGGATGCCCGATCGGTGATGTTGATTGTGTTGGCAGTAACTTCAATGTCGCCCCCCTGATTATCTCCAGAGGTGGTAGCGTCTACTATCGCCGCGTTGGTTAGATTGATTGTTCCTGCTTGCAGGTCGATGTCTCCACCGCTGCCACTCGCCCGATCGCGCACACTGGTTGTGATGGAGCTATTGTCAACCGCGATCGTGCCGTTATTAAGTGCCTGCACCTCGATCGAGCCAGCTTGACCACTGCTAAAGGTTTCAGCCTGTAATTCTGCTCCGTTAGTCAACCGGATTTGACCAGCCATCAGGGTCAAATCGCCGCCATCTCCGGTTGCTCCTGCTCGGACAGTAGTCGAAACCTCAGCGCCTGAAACATCGATCGCTCCCCCCTCGATCTGAATGGAACCTGCATCTCCACTGCCATTGGTGTCTGCTTGCACCTGCGCATCACGCAGGGAAACCGAACCCCCGTTAATTGTGATATCACCGCCTGTGCCAGTTGCCGCCTGTCCGACCGTAGTAGATACGGTGGCATTGGCAATTTCAGTTGCGCCAGTGGTCGTCAGTCGGATCGATCCCCCCGTGGTCGGTTCTGGCTCTTGACTGAGGGTTTCTGCCTCTAGTCGAGCGTCGTCAGTCAGGTTAAACGAGCCTGCATTCACGGTGATATTGCCACCCGTGCCAGTGGCAGTTGTTTGGAGGGAGGTGGAAATGCTGCTAGCACCGTTGAGCGTTACACTTCCCCCCGAAGTGGTTTGGATCAGCACATCTCCTCCTCGCCCAGAGCCACTGTTATCAGCAAGGATTTCTGAGCCAGCGGTGAGATTGACTGTGCCGCCCCTCAGGGTGATGTTTCCCCCATCGCCAGCGCTGCCCAGTGCCACCTCAGAGGAGATTTGGCTACTGGTCAAATTCACCCCCCCGTTGGTTGCCTCAATGAGAACATTGCCTGCATCGATCGATCCTGCCGTCCCTGAATCAATGCGCGTATTGATCAAATCTACTGACGCCCCCTGAAGGGTGAGTTGGGCAGGAGTACTGAGGCTATTGGTTCCTTGAACTTGGTTGGTGATGGTGCTGCCATTGAGTACCAAGGCTCCGGTGGAGTTGAGGGTAATATTACCTGCCGACCCACTGGCTGCCCCCACGGCTGTATCGATATCAAAAATGCCGCCACTACCAGCGGTGGCGCTAAAGGAGTAATAGTCAAAGGTGTTGTCGCCCGTGCCCGATATGGAGACATAGGGAATGGTGTTGGAGGCTTCCACATTTGGGTCAGCCACCCCAGGGTTGAGGAAAAAGAAGGGGTCGAGATTTTGGGCAGTGGCGATCGAATCATTACTCTCCAATTCACTCACGGTGCCGCTGGTGCCCAACGGGGTCTGGTTTTGCACCGAGGTTTGCAACGCATAGGTCGTTCCCGATGGCACAGGCACCCCACCGATCGCCCCACCTAGGTCTGCTGAATCGAACGCCCCAACGCCGATCGTGTAAACGCCCGTTGTGCCAAAGGTATAGGCAATGTAGGGGTCGCGGTTACGGGTACTCCCGCCTGCCCCTTGGGTGGTGCTAGAGTCATCGTTTTCCACCAGCAAGTCGCCCAATGGACTAAATAGGAACAATTCCAGATCAGAGAATTCTTCTGCTAACTCGACGCCAGCGGCGATCGTCACGTCTTGATCCAGGGTGATCGAGCCACCATTGATAGTGATATCGCCCGCATTACCACTCCCCTGGGTAACGGCATTGATGGTACTGCCATTGAGAATGGCAACCGCTCCAGTGCCGGGTAGTCGAGGGTTAAACACAATTTCGCCGCCCGCTCCAGACCCTGACGTTTGAGCTTCGATCGTAGCGGCATTGTTTAAGGTGATGCCTTCTCCTCGGAGCTCAATACTGCCCCCTTTCCCCGCGCCGAAGGCATTGGCAGCTAATTCAGACCCATTATCAAGCAACACTGTGCCCCTGAGCGCTTGCAAGGAAATGGCTCCCCCAGATCCCTGGTTAAACGATTGGGTGGTAATTTGCGAGTTGTTGTCCACCGTCACAGCGTTGCCAAAAATGGTGATTGTACCCCCCGGACCAATCCCGTTGGCATCTGCCGCTACTAAGGAATTGTTGTTGATCGCTACGTCGCCATTGTTAGCAACTACTAGAATTACCCCTCCCGCGCCCACATCACTGCTATCGGCCCTGAGATTGACGCCATTATCAAGCGTCACCGATCCACCTTGAATGTTGAGACTTCCTCCATCCCCTGTCCCTAAGGTTTCGACTTGCAAGAGGGAGTTGTTGGCGATCAAAATATCACCCGTGCGGGCGGCTGAGAGACTAATGTCGCCGCCCACGCCGCTTCCTACCGTGTTGCTCAGCAGGTTGCTATTAGTGATGGTTAATGTCTCTGCCGCCCCGACTCGAATCCTGCCTGCGCGTTCAACGCCGCCAATTACATCGTTAGCGGTGGAGAGAACACTGCCATCAATTAATACTGCTGTAGGTAGGATGAAGTCGCTGGGTTGGTTATAGCCAATGTATACCTCCCCGAAATTGCCATCGCTAGAAATCAGACTGCCGTTTGTAATGGCAATGATGTCACGGGCATCAATAAACACGCTCCCCGATAAGGTATTAGACAGATTGGTGGTCGTTACATTTGCCTGATTAATCAACAACGAGCCTTGCTGTGCATCAATGCGAATCGTACTAAACCCCGGTGCGTCAATAGTGTTATTGCTTTGTGCTGTGACATTGCCATTGACCAACACCGAGCCAGCGCCAGAGGTGACAGTGACATTGCCTGCGTTGCCAAAACTCGACTCAGAGTTAATGTCATCGATCGCCACATCTCGCAAGCCATCAATGCGAATGTTGCCCCCGTTGCCACTGGTGTTGCTGGCGGGGTCAGCGCCCGCTAGGGCAAAGGATTCTAAGGTGCCGATCAGGTCAATCTGACCCAAGCTGACAATGGTGACACCTCCGCCACTGCCCGCTGTCCCCGTGCCCACCTGGGAAAACGATCGCAGGGCACTGGGAATATTGACATTGCCGCCACTGCTGAGGGAGACGGTTCCAGCATTGCTGGCAGTGCCAGTGCCATCGACTCTAGAGTAGGAAAACAAGCTGATGTCAGAGCCATCTTCAAACGTCTGAGAACCAAATTGCAGGTTGCCTGCGGCATTGACCAGAATATTTCCTCCCCGCCCCGCTGTGCCATTGCCATCCACCTCGGAGCGAGTAGAGAGGGTGAGCAGATTCATGTTTCCGCCACTGGTGAGGCTAATATTGCCCGCATTGCCGGAGTTGCCATTGCCCGTGACATTCGATCGCGACGTAATGCCGCCCGTCACATCGATCGACCCACCGCTGGCAAGGCGAATATCTCCGCCATTGAGACTATTGCCACTAGTCGTCACCGATCCTGCCGAAATGATGCCATTAACGGCAATATTGCCTGCTCCCAGCAATCTCACATTTCCCCCATTGCCAGCGTTCCCAGCACCGATGCTAGCCAGGGGAAATAGATTGCCAGTGGTAATATTGGCGCGACTATCAAGCACAATGTTGCCAGCGTTGACACCAGCGGTGAAGGTGCTAGTGTTGATCTCCCCAGTGGTGATATTGCCGGTCAGTAGATTGGGGCTAAACCGATTGGTGAGGAGCACCACGCCATTGGGTTGATTGGAAATGTTGATTAGTCCGGTGGTAATGCTGCTGTCGGTGGGAGGGGCGATCGCTCCTCCCACAATCCCTTGCACCAATGGATCGGGAATGGGCAGTCCTCCCAACAGTGCCCAATCGACGCCCGATCGCACGTCCAAGGTAGCGTTGGTGCTGCCATTGATGGGGATCCGTGTTCCATCCGAGAGCGTAAAATTCGCCAGATCGGCAATGGTGATTGTGCCGTTGACGGGAGTTGGGTTGCTGGGATTGATGCTACTGCCGATCGCGTCTGCACCCGTAATCGTCACATTCCCCAAATTGACTCGACCCCCCGCCAGAATGTGCAGGGATGCCCCGGTGTAATCTCCGATTGTGACATCGCCGCTGGTGAGAATAATCGGGTCGTAGGGGCTAAACAGGTCGCCAGGAGTCCCATTTAGTTGCTCGATCTGAAAGCCGCCGATCGCGCTGAAGTGGGCATCTCCCCCGATCGTGCTCGCACTACGCAGAGTCATCTCCCCGCCCGAATAGAAGCCACTCCCCCGGTGGTTAAGGGCAAAAATATCCACGGCTTGGTTGCCCTGCACCAGTAGATTTTGTCCGGCAGCGGCGATGAAGGGTTGGGTGGGGGTGTCCCGAATCCGCACCGTATCCTCGCCATAGAGGGTGAGATCTCGACCCGCTTGCACCTGTCCTTGCAAATCCAGCGTCTCCGCCAACAATGCCAGGTCTTGCCCAACGGTGAGTGCCCCGGCATTGGCGATCGCTCCTCGCTGTCCTACGCCGTATTGCAAGCCGATCGGTACATTCACCGTCAACAAGGGCGGGGCTTGGGGATTGGTGGCGCTAAAGTCACCGCCACCAAAAAATTCAAACCGATCGGCAGTACTTGCTAAAAACGACCCACTAATATCGAGTTGGGCATTTTCCCCAAAAATAAAGCCATTGGGGTTGAGCAAAAACAAATTTGCCCCCCCGTCTACCCCCAACGTGCCCAAGATATCGGACACGTCTGTGCCCGTCACCCGACCGAGAATCGTGTCGATGCCAGCGGGGTTGGCAAAGTAGACCCGTTGCCCCTCGTTGATATTGAATTCTAGAAAGCTGTGGAACAGGCTAGACCCCCGGCTGGCACCACCGTCAATCCGATCGCCCCGCTGCCCCCGTACGGGTACATCACGATTTAGCCGCGATCGCTCATTGCCTAGCGTCTCGTCTGGGACAATCTGCGCCTTGGCAACCTCACCAAACCCCAACCAGGTGAGCGACAAGGATGCCAAAAACCCTCCAATCCAAATGACACCCGCAGACCACGCCGTCCCAATGCCAGCTAAACGCATGCTTGTTCTCTCCAGGTGCTCGGATGGTATTCGGTAATTTTACAGAGATGATAACAGAGCGCTTTTACAGCGTGTAGGATTAGTAACGATTGATTAAGAAATTTCGATGATTTTCGTTTAAATTTTCAAACTAGCAGCCGGGTGGCAAGGGATTTGACGGAAACAGTGTGCTAGCTACAGCGCTTCGCAGCCACCCAGGGTTTCGGGAACTTTTTATGATCAAATCCGGTTAAATAACTGAAAATTGCTGTTGTAGATTTTCCCAATCGATTGGGTGTCGATTGGGTGTCGATTGGGAAACGGTGCGTATACTGACAGATTCTCAGTAGTAAGAGTAAAAAATTACACAGACTGTGTATGCGCTACATCCTCCCAGTGGCGAATTAGCTCTGCCACCGACCAGGCTTGGGCGATCGCCCCCTTGGGCGCATGGGGAAAATCGCCATCAAAAATCTCCGATACAGACCCCACACAGGCTTGATGCTGAAAATGATCGAGCAGGGGTTGCCAGTCGATCGGCAAGGGTTTCTCTGGATAAAAGCGTTTCCAGGCGCGAATAAAGGGACCCAATAGCCAACTCCATACGGTGCCTTGGTGATACGCCCGATCGCGGCTACCGACTCCCCCGTCATACTTGCCGATGTAGTAGGGGCGACTGGGATCGAGCGATCGCAGCCCATAGGGCGTCAGCAGGCGATCGCAGACTACATTGAGCACCTGCTGTCCTTGCGACGGAGAAAAGGCGCAGTGGTGCAGGGACAGGGCAATGACCGCATTGGGGCGAATACTGCCATCGCGGTGATCGTTCGGCTCAATCACATCGTAGAGATATCCCCGTTGCCCATTCCAAAGGTTTGCAGGGAAAGTCTCACCTGGGAAGCCTGTTGGGCATAGCGTTCTGCCTGTTGGGCGTAGCGCTCTGCCGTATCGCCGTGGAATTGTTGCAGCCGTTGTGCCCACTGCGTTGCCCAACACAGAGCGGAATACCAGAGCGCACAAATTTCGATCGGTTTGCCCCGGCGGGGAGTCACGGGTTGCCCATCTACCACCACATCCATCCAGGTGAGGGCAACCCCAGGAGCATCCCACATCAACAGCCCATCAAAGGCATCTAGGCGGATATTATAGTCGGTGCCTGCGGTCAAACTTTTGTAGACTCGCCGAACGATCGGATATTGGTTCTGCAAAAACTCCCAGTCGTGGGTGGCTTCCAAATACAATCCCAATGCCTCAATCCACCACAACACCGCATCCAGGCTGTTGTAACAGGGCTTCGCTCCCGTATCAGGGAAGGTATTGGGCAGCAATCCATCCTGGCAGTAGCGCCCAAAGGTTTCTAGTAACCCCCGTGCCAGGGAAAACCGCTGGGTGGCAAGGGCAAGACCAGGGAGGGCGATCAGCGTGTCGCGTCCCCAATCACTAAACCAGTGATATCCAGCAATCACCGTGGGTCCAGAAATCGATTGGCGATGGGCGATAAACTCGATCCCCTGCCCGTAACAACCGTTGCCACAGTCGATCGTGTTGTTTTGACGAATCCTTCATGGGGCGCAGGTAGGCAAATTGTTGATCGAGGCGTTGTTGTTCGTGCTGCCACTCCCGATCGAACGTCTGGTCGTCTAACCGCTCATCGGCTCGATCGTCTGCCCCCCTGACCTTGGCTTCAAACGTTACTGTCTCCCCAGGCTGGAGGGTGACGACCCAATAGCCTGGGCTAAACAAATCTTCTGTATCTCCCAACCCCCGCCGCGTCTCCTCCGGATAGCGATATCCCCAATACCAACAATCCTCTGGGGTGTAGTCTCCCTGGGTCCAGCTAATTTGCCAGGGAGTACCCGGTTGCGTGCTGCGGGCTTGCAGCAGCAACCGCCGAGTCTCTAGCAACTGGGAAAACTTCAGGGGCGGTTTGTCGTGTTGTTGGTGATGAAACGATCGATCGCCAATCAAGGGTCGCAGTTTCAGCACTCCCACCGCTTGCCCCTGGTAGTGGTAGCGCACCAGCACCCGATTGAGGCAACGAGCCGTGCCATTGATGGGATCGGAGACATATCCGTAGGGCAAGAGCAATTGCCGGGACAATTGCCACTGGTGCGTGCCCCACACCCAGGTAGGCAACGGGTCAATCTCGATCGATCGCAGCAGTTTGTAGCCTTGGGGAGCGATCGCCCCACTTTCCCAAAAATTGGTATTGAGTTCGCTCACCTGCCCTCCGACGGACAGTTCAGCGTCAAACCGAGAGAGCAACAATGTTCGCTTTCCAGGCGGTTCTAATGCCGCAAACAACCACCCATGATAGGTGCGGGTGTGTACGTCGCAAATCGTCCCACTGGCAAAGCCCCCCAATCCATTGGTCAATAACCACTCGCGTGTGTCTAGGTGCTCCATCGGTTCCCTATGCTTCTCCTAATGCGCTGATTCCCACCTTTGACCGAATGGCGATGGTTAAGTAGAAATGCTGAACAGCAGATTAGGTATTGTAACGAACCTCGTCAATAAATGGACTAAACGACTGATAAATTTTGAATTAATTGCAGTGGGGTTGTTTGAAGGGAGGATAAATTCTGGAGGAGCAATTAGCAATTAGCGGTTTGCTTTATGCTTTATTTGCCCCACCACTCGCTCCAAGATCTCTGCCGCCGCCCGATCGCACACCCCCGGCTCACCCAAGGTCTGACGCAACCGTTGGTAGTCGGCGATCATTTGCTGGCGGCGATCGCGGTTGAGCAACAGTTCCATTGATTCCCGCAGCAGATTCTCTGGGGTGGCGTGGTATTGCAGAAACTCAGGCACGATCGGTTCCATCAATGCCAGATTGGGCGGCGACATGTAGAGGATAGAAAACTTGAGAATGTATTCGGCAATCCAGGCGGTCAAGCGGCTCACCCGATACATCACCACTTGGGGCACATTTAGCAGCGCCAGTTCCAGGTTGACGGTGCCCGATTTGGCGATCGCCAAGTCCGCTGCGGCTAATACTTCCTGGGTTTGCCCCGCTACGATCGTGGCGCGGAGCTGGTGGGCTTGAATGGCTTGGGTGAGGACGGGGCGAAAGCGATCGGAGGACAGAGGCAGCCAAAAATGCACCTGGGGAATTTTTGCCTGGAGTTGGTGGGCGGCTTGCAGCATCACGGGGAGGACGTGGGTTAACTCCTGCCGCCGGGAGGCAGGCAGCAAGGCAACGGCAAGGGTGGCTGGATCAATGCCAAGCGCTTGACGGGCGTGTGCTCGCTGAGGTGCAGATTGCATTCGATCGACCAGGGGATGCCCCACGTAGGTAACGGCGGCTCCCCAACGGTGGTAATACTCCGCCTCTGCCGGAAAAATTGCCAGGAGGCGATCGGTCATCCGCACAATCCGTCGAGTATTGCGGGAACTCAACGACCACACCCACTCCTGCGGAGCAATGTAATACACGGTAAACACCTGGGGAAATCGCTGGCGAATCAAATGCCCAATGCCCAAATTGGGACCTAAATAATCCACCATCACCACCCCATCCGGTGGATGCTGGTTGAGAAACCGATGCACCCGTCCTTGCATTCGCAGCGTCGGCAACACGTAGGGCAACGATTCAAAAATGCCGATCGAGCCGATTCCCGTAGTATTGCCCAACAGGGTTGCCCCTGCCGCCGCCATTCGATCGCCCCCCAATGCCGAAATCCTCAGCTCAATTCCCCGCCGCTCTGCCTGTCGCCACAGGGCTTCCACCAGCATCGCCCCTTGGAGATCGCCGGAGACTTCACCTGTGCTGATAAAAAGATGGAGGTTCATCCCTCATCCTTCTTCTTCATGGCTAAATCGTCGTACTCCTGGGGTTAGCCCTCGGCGTCCGGAGGATTGGGAGGCGATCAAAAATTGCTGGAGGTGGTGGAGGTGCTCGTTTTCAGGCAGCAGAGAGAATTGTTCGATCGCCTCTGTGAACGTCAGACCAGAGCGGTAGAGCAAGCGAAAGGCTTTTTTGAGGGAGGCGTAGACAGTGCCATTGTCGAGTTCGGTTAGTCCGGCTCGGCGCAAGCCGATCTGGTGGAGCGATCGCACCTTGGCCGGGTTGCCATCTACCAGCATGTAGGGGGGCACGTCGCGGACAATTTTGGTCATTCCCCCCACCATGGCATAGCGACCAATGCGGACAAACTGGTGGACGCCCAGCACCCCGCTCAATCTGGCTCGCGATTCGATGTGGACATGCCCTGACAGAGCGACCGCATTCGCCAAAATCACCTGATCCTCAATCACACAGTTATGCGCCACATGCACATTTGCCATCAACAGATTGCCATTGCCGATGATGGTGGCTTCATCGGTCTGGGTAGCTCGATGAATCGTCACGTATTCCCGAATCACATTGTTGTTGCCAATCTGCACCAGGGTGAGGGAGCCGTTGTATTTCAAATCCTGGGGGTCTAGCCCGATCGCCGCCCCCGGAAAAATTTGATTGTTGGTGCCAATCTCCGTCCACCCATCCAACACCGCATGGTGCCCAATCACCGTTCCCGCTCCCACCTTAACGCGACTGCCAATTACCGCATAGGCACCCACCTGCACAGTGGGATGCAAATCAGCACCTGGTTCAATCACAGCCGTTGGATGAATTAGAACAGTCAAGGGAAGGGGAGGGGAGTAGGGGACAAAGGGAAGGATGAGGGCGGAGGGCGGAAGGATGAGAGCTAATCGCTTTTTCTTAATCAACGATCGAAAACATCAACTCACCTTCAGCAACCAGGAAGCCATCGACTTCGGCACGACCTTGCATCTTGCCAAAGCGGCGGCGCTTGACACTGAGCAATTCCACGGTCATGACGAGTTGGTCGCCAGGGACAACGGGGCGGCGGAACCGCACCTTGTCGATGCCTGCAAACATGAACAATCCCTTGGGGACATCGGGAAGTTGGGTGAGGACGACGCCGCCCACCTGTGCCATCGCTTCTACGATCAATACTCCTGGCATGATTGGGCGTCCGGGGAAATGCCCCTGAAAATGGGGTTCATTAAACGTGACATTTTTGATCCCGACTGCCAATTTGCCGGGCACAAAATCAACAATCCGATCGACCAGGGAAAACGGGTAGCGATGGGGGAGGAGCTGGTGAATCTGCTCAATAGTGTAGACCGATTTTGGAGTCACGCGATCGAGTACTTCTGAGTCAGCTTCAGGTGTTGCAGGGGCAGAGTGGGTGTGAACGTCAGTCAAGATGGACATGGATTAATGGGGATTGGATGGGAATTTATCGAACCAGGAACTGTTAAGCGATGGCGTGTGCCAATCGGTGAGCCAATTGGGTGTGCAGCGCATGGCTAGCCTTGAATGCTAGGAAATGGGCTTGGGGAAGCGTCCCCAACAAACTCAAATCTCCTACTAAGTCTAAGAGTTTATGACGGACTGGCTCATTTGAAAATCTTAGGGGTGGATTTAGCCATCCTGTTTGATCGCAAACCAGGGCATTCTCCAGACTACCGCCCTTGATCAACCCCCGATCGCGCAATTGCTCGATCTGGTGGGCAAGGGCAAAGGTGCGGGCGGGGGCGATCGTTGCCCCAAAGCTCTCCCGACTGGGCAACCAACTGTGCCACTGGTTGCCGATCGCAGCCAAATCAAACTCAATCCCGTAGGTAAATCGCAATTCGGGGGCAGGCAAGGCGGCTACAAACGCCTCGCCGTAGGACACCCAGATGGGTTGAGAGACGAGTTTTCAGGGGGCGATCGACGGCTTGAGGCTGCACTCCGACATGGGCGATC
>JAAUSV010000133.1 GCA_012032525.1 Leptolyngbyaceae cyanobacterium SL_7_1 | reverse complement strand
TCCTAGTGAGATCTATGAGTATCCCACCACCCCATTTGTGGCTGATTTTATTGGAGATACCAACCTGTTTCAGGGACGGGTGGAGTCCTCCGATGCTTCCACATGGCAAGTGCGAACCGATCGGGGATTAAGGATTTGTGTAGCCTCTCAAACAATGGGGAACGGAACATTGCCGCAAAATGTGGTGATCAGTGTTCGTCCAGAAAAAATTGATGTGAGTTTGGAGAAGCCTGCTTACTCGCTCAATTGTTTTGAGGGGCGGGTAATGCATACTATGTATCTGGGTACGCACATGCACTACATTGTGGAACTACTGTCGGGCGATCGCCTCACCGTTCTCCAACCCAGCCGACTGGAAAGCCCACCGGATGCCCATACCCCGATCCACGTATCTTGGGCAGCTAGCGATGGTCGGGCATTAGCCGCTTAACTGCTATTAGGATCTCATTATTTTCACGGTGATCGTAGTAAAAAATGGTAGTGTATCATACTGCCATCGATCGTTTGACCCAGCATGATCATGTTCACTAGTTGAATGTGACGCAGCTAAGCGACGGATAATTTTTGACTAGCTTCTATCACGTGAGAGAAAGCAATGCCTTCAAGGATTTGGACACCCGGACGCAATTCCAACCCACGCTCCCGCATGAGTGCTTCTCGACGACGGTTCTTACAACTGTCATCGGCTGCTTTATCAGGGGTAGTGCTAGCAAACTGTACTCGTAATCTCTCGGATGTCAATTCTTCAGGGGCAAGTCCTGCCGCTGGAGCCAATGGTGAGGGTGGCACGCTCCACATCTACACTTGGTCGGCTTATGTCGATGAGGAGGTGTTTGCCGATTTCACCAGTAAGACGGGAATTCAAGTCGTCGCCGATATCTACGACTCCAACGAAACCATGCTGGCGCGGATGCAGGCAGGCGGAGGTGATGCTTATAGCATTATCTACCCGTCGGACTATATGGTGCAGCAGATGATCGAGCTAGACATGCTCACCCCGATCGAAAAGTCACGGGTAGAGGGCATGGAAAATTTGCTAGATAAATGGGTAAGCCCCGTCTATGACCCTAATAATGAACACAGCCTCCCCTTCGCGTGGGGGACAACGGGGTTAGTGTACAATTCCGAAGCCTTGAGCGAGGAGCCGACGGATTGGGATTACCTCTGGGAGAATCAGGAGACGTTGTCACGCAGGCTAACGCTGTTGAACGATGTGCGGGAAGTCATGGGAGCGGTGTTGCGATCGCTCGGCTATTCCTACAACTCCACCGACCCCGCCGAGATCGAGGAAGCCTACGAGAAGTTAGTGGAACTGAAACCAGCGATCGCTCCTTCACCACCGATGGCTGGCGCGACCAATTGGTCACGGGCGATTTGGTGATGTCGATGGGCTATTCGGTGGATGCGATCGACACGATTTCCTCTAATCCGCAATTGCGCTACGTGATTCCCGCCAGTGGCTCATCTTTGTGGACAGACGCCTTGGTTATTCCCAAAACGGCTCCAAATGTGGATGCAGCCTATGAGTGGATCAATTACCTGTACCAGCCAGAGAGTGGGGCGGAAGTGGTGAATAAGCTGAAGTTTGCCACTCCCAACAAAGCTGCCCTCGACCTGGTTTCCGCTGACCTCAAGAATGACGCAACCCTCTTCCCACCAGAGGAAATTTTGGCGAACTGCGAGGGGATTGCCCCAGTCGGGGATGCAGCGGAGCTATACGACAAGTTTTGGACGCAGTTGACGAGTGCGTAGAAATCTTGCTGCTTAGTTTCCCGGCTTCTTTGGGGAAGCCGGGTTGCTTTGGCTGCATTGTTGGAGATTCAGTTATTCGGATTCTGGCGGTGGAGGCAGTAAGGGCAGAAGTTGTTGCAGTACCAAAGGAAGTTCCAGCTCAATAATGTCTCTGACTACATCCAACTTCAAGTCATCATAGTCATGCACAACTACGTCGCGCAGACCTGCCATTTGTTTCCAGGGGACCTCTGAATGCTGTGTGCGGAACTCGCTTGATAAGCGCTTAGTGGCTTCACCAATAATTGTTAAGCGCCGAATCACTGCATCTTGATCTTTTGTACTGCTTGCGAAAGCTTGCCAATCAGCGTTTTTAGTGTATTCAAAAATTAAATTAATCGAGTCAACAATATCAATGATTGATTGCGGGTCTCTTTGCATAAATTATTTTCTTTGATTCCAGAATGGACTTGCGTCGTAACCAGTTACGGCTATTTTGAATTCCCGTTTCACTGATTAAATCTACCTTGCGGTTAAATAGCTTTTCTAGTTCTTCCTTCATGTCGAACAATGTAAAACCATACCGAATTTGGGGAGAGGAACGATAGAGCAGATCAATGTCACTCGGATCGTCTCCGGCTACGCGAAAATCATCCCGCAATACTGACCCAAATACAGCAAGTTCTGCGATCTGCCACTTCTCGCAGAATTGGGCTAGCTGTTCTGGAGTCGTGTTCAGCCGTTGGTAGATCCTTTGCATGGATAACTTGGATGGAGGCGCATCGGATAGGTTTCGATCGCCCTGCCATTCCAGTCCTGCCCGCTGTGCGATCGCGGCTCAGAACTGGGACTGGGGGAGGGTTGGGTCATGGGGGGATGGCTGAAACTACTTCAAGCTTTCGCGGCTGAGGGGGAGCATTTCGCCAGTGGTGGTTAGCCCTAGCAGCATGGGTTCCTGGGGATGGATGACGGCTCCAGTCAGGGCACAGCGTTCTTCTTGTTGGGCGATCGCCTCCACACTAACCCGAATCTGGTCTGGCAAAATTTGGGTCTGATAGTCGGTTGATTTTTGCTGCACATAGTTCCACAGGACATCGCGAATTAGCGCTTGATAGCCCTGATTGCCCGCCAGTTCCTTGAGCTTTTCCTTTAATTCGCGCTCAAGCCGGATGCTGGTGACTTCCATGTCGGTGGTGGAAGGGCGGTGCAGGGTATACATTTGGGTGGCTCCTCTAACAAATTTCAAGTGAGAATTACAGAATGTAAATGTCTGAAAATCGTAGACAGTCGTAGCACAATTGTAGTATGTTGTAGAAGAGTTGCCCATCCCTCTTCGTTGAGAGTGAATTTGATGTCATGTTAAGTTGGCGATCGCTCACCCCCTTGTTCCACTTCATTAACCCCTCGATCGAGCGGTTAAAAGGGGTTGGTGCGGCGATCGACCTCACACAGATCACCCTGGTTCGCATTTCCCATCGTTGCGGCTTTGGTGTGCTGATGGCAGAGTTTTACGGCATTGGCGGGATTGATCTATCTATTTGCATGGCAATGGCTAGCGATGCATTGGATGGAGACCCAGTTCAACGAAGCGGGAGGTTTAGGATAGAGTGTGCCTGACCTTACCTAGGACTTAAAGAACCCGATTGTTCTTTACCCCCGCTTCTTGATTACCAAGAGGCGGGGGTTCTTGTTTGGATACCGTCTCTGCCGATGCCCCAAGTGTTTCGTTCCCTGCTATGCGCCTGTTTATGCTGGCGATCGCCCATTGTTCCGACTGCCATTGCGGCGAATCGCTGGAGTGCTCATCCAACTGACGAAGGAAGTATTGGCTCATGTTAAAGATTACCTACACGGAAACAGGGCTACATCTAGAACAGGTCTCCCAATCCCTGGAGGAGTGGGTTGCTCTGCGAGTCACCTTGTCTCTACGAACGGGACAACGATTGGTCTTAGAACGCTGCACGGCTTCTTTGCTACTGCCCAGCGGATTGATAGAACGGTGTCAACTTACCCACCTTAGCCAACAGGAACAAGCAGGCGTCGAGTTTGCTTCGATCGATCAGGAGTTTACCGAAGTCAGTTTGCGGGGAACGTGGGTTTCTACGGAGTTAGAAGCAACGGAGGGGCTGTTTGTGGCGACGTTGCCCTACCGAGTTGAGTTTCTGCTGTTTAAGCTATGGCAGGAATCGCAGGTCTATGCGTCGGTGCAGTAGGAGGAGAGTGATTAGTGATTAACGCGATGTGTAGATTTCTCTAATACCTTGTGGAGTGGGCATCCTGCCCGCTCAGTCTGGACGGGCAAGATGCCCATCCCATAAGAGAAGGGGCATCTCAGCCATCAATATGCATATCGCGTGATTAGCAATCCCTAGCGATCGATTTAACAGCGGTTTCTTAGCTGTAACTCAGGTTGGTGCTTTAACCTGGCTAGCAACTACTTTCTTACCTAAACGGTCAATCATCCTATGAATAGTCGATACTCATTTATTGGCGGCGAACAGGGTTTGTGGCGAGTCTTGGATATCCGGGGTATTGCTGGGGCTAGCTTGGAGCCTGTCGAACGAGTGGATGTGGTCAATCAGGCGATCGCACCTTGCCCACCAATAGCGCCTGGGTGTTGCAAAGTTTCATCAGCAACATCCGCTACTCTAAGCGCGATGAACTAACGATGCTGCGGGCAGTACAACCAGTGCTCGATCGGGCAGAAGCGGTTGTGGCGGTGCTGATTCCCATTAAGAAATCCAGTGCGTGGTGGGAGCTAGCGCAGGATGAGCGACGAGCCATCTTTGAGGAAGAATCCCATCATACGACCGTTGGGCTGGAGTATCTACCGGGGGTGGCACGACGGTTGCTGCACTGTCGTGATTTGGGGGAACCGTTTGATTTCCTCACCTGGTTTGAATTCGCTCCAGAACACACCAGTGCGTTTGATGATCTGTTGCGGCGGATGCGCTCAAGTAAGGAGTGGCAGTATGTCGATCGGGAAGTGGAAGTTCGCCTAGAACGGAGTGAGCAGACGTAAGCAAGGGGGCAATCCTATGAGCTTTGCAGCGCAACAGGAATGCCCCCCGACAGGACTATTTGATTATTGCTGCAATTACTGAGCGTAGGAAACGAGGTGTAGTACATCACGCACAACACTGTAACCAGCCAAATCCCAAAGCAAGTAAGCCACAAAACCGATCATTGCCAAGCGACCATTCCAGATTTCTGCTTGGGGAGTGAACCCAAACAAGAAAGCGTTGCGATCTTTGCCGTTGTAAGCGGGGGTAGTGACGGGAGGAAGATTAGATTCCATGATTTACATTCCTTAACAGATGTACATTTGCCTTAATACTAACCGGGGGATCAAAGCACGCAGTCTGTCTACAGGAGGATTGTCGATCGCCCTAAATCCCTATTTCAATACCTCTTCCAAGCGATGCTGATCCCACAACGTCTGATACAGCCCCGATTGCGCCAATAATTCTTCATGAGTTCCCGACTGCACAATCCGTCCTTGATCCATCACCAGGATGCGATCTGCCATTGCGGCTGCCGAGAGCTGGTGAGAGATGAAAATTACTGTTTTGCGCTTTGTACCCTCTGATAACTGCCGGAGAATCTCGGTGGCGGTTTGGTTATCCACGCTGGAAAGGGAGTCATCCAGAATCAGGATGGGCGCATCCACCAGTAATGCCCTTGCCAATGCCGTGCGCTGCCGCTGCCCACCGGATAGGGTAATGCCCGTTCCCCACGATCGTCTGGTAATGTTGGGGAAAGTTGAGGATTTCTGGGTGAATCTGAGCTTGTTGGGCGGCTACCTCGACGGTGGGCTGTTCCGCCTTGGGATCGCCGTAGCGGATGTTGTTTTTGATTGTGGTACTGAACAGAAAACTATCCTGGGGAACGTAGGCGATCGCCGATCGCAAATCCTTCAGCCGAATTTGGGTGATATCGTACCCATCCACAAATACCTGAGCGGGTTCGATATCCAACAAGCGGGGCAGGGCGTTGGCAAGGGTAGATTTGCCAGACCCGATCGGTCCCACCACCGCCACCGTTTCCCCCGGTCGAATTTTGAAACTAACATCATCTAGGGCAGGGGTTTTAGCACCAGGATAGGTGTAGGTGAGGTGGGACGCACTCAACCAGCCCTTGATATCTGGCTGGGGCAATGCCAATGCATTAGCAGCACTTTGAATATTAGGTTCGGTCGAGAGGATGTATTCAATCCGATCGATGCTGACTTCGCCTCGCTGATAGGCGGTGATGGTAAAGCCCAACAGCGCCGTGGGAAACACCAACCGTTCCACATACAGCAACAGCGCAATGAAATCGCCAATGCTAATTTCTCCACTGGCGATCGCCCCCGCCCCCAACGCCAGCACCACCAATAAACTGATACTGGCTAATCCTCCCAGCAGCGGAAACAGCGTTGTCCGCGTCCGAGCCAGCTTCAAGTTCGCCGTGAGTAGCTGCTGATTCAAATCTCGAAAGGCAAGCCGTTCGTTTTCCTCTTGGGCATAGATTTTGATCAGGGACATGCCACTCATGTCCTCCTGGATCAAATCGCTCAGGCTTGCCGTTTCCTCCTGTACCGCCAACTGCTCACTGCGCAGGCGATTGCTAAACAGATGCACCATGAAAAACATGATGGGATAGATGGCGATCGCCACCAAGGTCAAGCGCACATTGATCGACAACATCACGGGCAGGGTGAGCACGTAGGCAAACAGGGTATTCGCCAAACTCAACACCGCAAATCCGAGTAACCGTCGAATATTATCCACATCGCTGGTGGCGCGGCTAATCAGATCGCCCACGGTATTTACCGCAAAGTAGGCAGGCTCCATCGTCAGCAAGTGGTTGAAAATCTGCTGTTTCAGGTCAAACTCCACCTGCCGACCGACGCCAAACAGCAGGATACGAGACACCATCCGCACGATCCACATCAGTGAGGCTAAGCCAGCGATCGCCCCTACGTAAAACAAGATGCGTTGAAAGTTTAGACTCTGCTGCAACTGGTCAATGCCATCGCGAATCAGCAGGGGAATATAAACCCCCAGGGCATTGACCATCAACAATGCCACAATCCCCAATGCCGACTGACGGAGGTGGGGACGCAGGTAGGATGCAAGCTTGTTGAATTGGGAACGAGCCATAGGAGTAGATAGGGTGAGAAGGCAAAAGGATAACTCCTATCCATCATGCCATCTCAATAGTTCTAAAGCTCAACGCGATATTGTCAGCCGCAATCAGTCGGAGTTTAGCTAAGCCTACACAGCGCTTGCGCTTGACCCCAGTACATGAATTGAGCTGTGGCTGTTGTTGGTACGGGGGATGGAGCAGGGAACTGTGATTCCATTACCCTCTGACTACCAGCTTCCCGCTGAAACCGATGAGTTTACACATCCGATTAAACAGCTCGATTTTGAGAAACGCATCAACTTGATGCGCAGCATTGTACGAGACATGGGCGCTCAATAAACGTTATAGGGACACGACTGTGAGCGGGCGATACCCGCTCACAGTCGTGTCCTCAGAATTTTGCTTTACAAGCCTAACGGATCAACTAACCAGCCCCGCAGGAAGTAATAGATTGTCGCCAAATATTCATCCACCACACGGGTTGTGATCACCAACGCCTCCGCACTGGGAATTAAATCCGTCAGAAACGCAAATCGCCCCAATCCCCGCTGTAGCTGAAACACGTAAAAATCTGTTGGTCTAGGAATCACCGCAATTCCCAAATTGGCAAAGGCAGATGTGGCGCGGCGAATGCTGACGGCGGGGGCAACGAGAATTACCCGATTACTTCCCCCCTGGGTGTTGAGGATTTTGCCAACGGCGATCGCACTCGTACGCGGATCAACCCCCTCAGAATCGATCAACACATTCTCCTGGGGAACCCCCAGCCCCACCAACAAACCTGTCACCTCTTGGGCAGCACTGACATCCCGTTCAAAAAACTCCGGTTGCGGTCCAGCACTGACGATCACTAAGGGATTGTTGCCCAGCGCCACCTGTTCCTGATACAGACGGGCGGTGTAGGACAATCGCGACAGCAAATTTGTCCCAAAGCCATCATTGGTATTGCTGATTTGGGTGCGAATGCGATAGGAGGGGTCAACCAGCAATGCTCCATCCCCCAGCGCCACGATCGCCGGAGCAGTCGCCCCCTCATCTGCCCGTTGCTCAACACTTTGAATGACCGATCGCTGCTCGGTCTGAGCGGTTAACAAATAGGCAGTAATCGGCAAACTAAAAATCAACAACACCGCGAACGCCCACCCCACTAGCACCCCATCCGCCTTACGAATGCCTCCCCGCAAAGCGCTTCCTAGCAAGATCAGCGTTAATCCTAATGGTCGTAGTGGAAAGGATAGGACTGCCCAAGCAATGCCAACTGCTCGATTGGTCGGTTCCAACAATGCCCACAGCAGCATTAGGACTAAAATGATTCCTCCCAACCACGTGAGGTAGGCGCGGGGAATAATTGATAGTAAAAGCCAGCGAACGAGAAAGAAAATCCCAGTCAGGATGAGGATTTGGGTGAGCAGTTCAAACATTACGTCCTTCTTTGCAGAGCCACATTAATTCTGTTAAATAATCATGGCAATAAACGCCAGAAAAATATCTAAAATCTGCTAGAAATTTCTAAAAAATTAATTCTGAATCAATCAGCCAATCAATTACAGTGGATTTCGTATGCATAAACCCACGCCCCAGTGTAAGGGCGAACGGCGGTTCGCCCCTATGTCTGTGGCTTAACCATCTGAGAACGGCTGTAACTACGAAATTGCACACAAACATCGCCAAGAGTCATGGTAGAACCCATAATCAACTGGCAGGCTAGTTTGCCTGTTTCAGTGGAGTAAACTTCAGCAACCTTACTGTCAAAAGCTTTCGGAAAATCTGGCAGCAGAACGATTAACAGGATATGGAAAAACCACCCATCATCTTAATTCAAGACTCAAATTTTGGTTCATTTATTATTAAATTTTCCGAAAAAAGTTTATTTTTGTTGGGACTTACACAACTGAGCGATTTTATAGACGCCTCGCGGCGGCAAAATCGCCCTCCCGGATTCTGGCTTTCCACAGCGCAAGCCATAACTATAGCAATCCTATTTAAATCATGAAATCCTGCCGCCTCAGATCCCCGGCTTCTTCAAAAGAAGCCGGGGATCTTTGTTCACGGTTGTTTAGGATTGATATGTAAATTGAAACCGTTAGCCTCACCGCTAACCGCTTCTCTACAAATTCTCGATCGCCAACGGTTCCACCGCCTCCGCCAATTCAAATCCAAAAATCTTGGCATAAAAATAGAGTTCTCCATCCAGTGTCCGTTTGATATTCTCTGCCTTGCGGAAGCCGTGTTGCTCTCCTTCAAACAGCACGTAGGCAACGGGTAGCCCTTTGGCTTTGAGGGCATCGACCATCATTTCAGCTTGGTTGGGCGGGACGATTTTATCCTCATCGCCCTGGAAGAAGACCACTGGGCAGGACAACCGATCGACAAAATGAATCGGCGATCGGGCTTGATACAAGTCTGCTCGCTGCGGATAGGCTCCGATTAAGCCATCTAGATAGCGCGATTCAAACTTGTGCGTATCCTTGGCAAGGGCTTCTAGATCGCTAACGCCGTAGTAACTAGCCCCTGCCTTAAAGACATCGCGGAAGGTGAGAGCGGCGAGGGTGGTGTAGCCTCCAGCGCTGCCCCCGTCGATGCAGAGGCGATCGCCATCCACCTTGTTCTGCTCGACTAGATACCGCGCCCCATTTACACAGTCATCCACATCCACAATCCCCCATTGCCCCTTCAAGCGTTCCCGGTACGCCCGTCCATACCCGGTGCTGCCGCCATAGTTGACATCAAGTACGGCAATGCCTCGACTCGTCCAGTATTGAATGCCGGGGCTAAAGCTAGCAGAAGTGGAGGCGGTGGGACCGCCGTGGCTTTTCACCAATAGGGGGGGACGTTCCGCCGCTGGAGCGGCGTAATCTTGATTGCGGGGAGCATAGTAGAAAGCGTAGGCAGTTTGCCCCTGCTCGGTGGGAAACTCGATCGCCTCTGGAATCGAGAGATAGCCTGACTCAATCTCGATCTGGCTCGATCGCCGCAGTTCTTGCACCTCGCCTGTGGTTAGATCGAGTCGGACGATCGCCCCCGGTGCAGTGGGGGAACTCGCTACAAACACTGCCCCATCTGCCCCGACTTGCAGCCCACTGACACTGGTGTAGGGAATATCAATCCGCTGGACACTGCGATTGGTTAGATCCAATTGGACAAACTGCTGCACCCCACCCTCCAGGTAGGTGCAGAGCAGTCGATCGGCACTGACAAACCCGTAGGTGGTCATGCCAAACACCCACTGGGGCAAGCCAAACTCCGCCGCGACCTCCCAGATTGGCTCGATCGCCCCTGTAGCCGTGTAGCAATAGAGATTCCACCAACCCGTGCGATCGCAGATGAAATACAACATGCCATCCGGCGACCACTCCGGCTGAAAGATCGATTCTGCCACACCCCCCGCGATGCACTGGGCATTCGCCAAACTGCCGTCCGGTCGCACCTCCGCCATCCACAATTCTGTGCCATCCCACGGCATGTTGGGGTGGTTCCAACTCAGCCAAACCAGGCGATCGCCCGCTGGGTTTAACCGGGGAGAGCTATAGAAATCGCTGCCCGACACCAACACGGTTCCTTCGTTGATCCCTGTCAAAGACACGCCAACGATCGTGTTGATCGGTTCTCCATCGCTGCGATGATCCTCGCGGATGCAGATCAGGCGATCGTGCGATCGGTCAATTACCGCATCGGCGTAGCGCAAGTCTGCTGGAGGGGTGAGTGCTTCCGGTTGCCCTAATAGCGATTGGCGATAGAGCCGTTGATCGGCAAAGTTGGAGAAATAAATTGTGCGATCGGCAACCATAAATGCGCCACCGCCATATTCATGCACCCGGGTTCGCACATTAAATTCGGCAGGGGTGCGATCGATTGATCCTGTCGGTTGCCACTGCACCACGACGTTGCGCCCCTGCTCCATCGGACGCATCTCGCTCCAGTAGATCGTGCCCGCATCCAGCCGAACTTCTCCCAGACGAATCGTTCCTGCCACAATCATATCGGCAGTAATCGGTGATTTCCAGGAGCCATAGGGGGCAAGGGTTGGCTCAGTCATTTTAACTCCCTGAATTTAAGTCGTAAGGGTAGAGCGGAGGGGTAGCTGATAGCTGCTAGCGATCAACGCGGTGTGCGCATTCCTTTAATGTCTCATGGGGTGGGCATCCTGCCCGCCCAGTCCGGACGGGCAAGACGCCCATCTCACCAGAGAATGAGCATTTCAGCCGTCAACATGCAGATCGCGTGATCAGCGAATTGCCTCCGTACTGTACCCGATTCTACGTGTTTCCTTCTAGTCACCTAATTAAAATCAAACCCTCCTTCATCCTTTCCCCAAATCCACGGCGATTCGGTGGGCACAAGCAAATCCTGAGAACGCCACTGCATTCAAGCCCTGTCCCGGAAAGGTACTATCGCCAACGCAGTATAGACCGGGAATTGCAGTTCGGTTAAACGGCATTCCCAATAAACCCATGAGTTTGCGACTGGGAATGGGTCCATACGTCCCATCCTGTCGCCCCAGGAAACGGCGATGGGTACGAGGCGTGCCTGCCTCCTGGTAGTCTAAAGCATCAGCCAGTCCTGGAAAAATCTCCTCTAGGCGTTGAATGATGGTAGCAGCAACGGCTTCCTTGCGATCGCCATATTCACTGGGAGACAACCCTTGCCAATCCTCGATCCAACTGGGGGTGAAGGTGTGGATGATGTGGTAGCCAGCGGGAGCCAAACTGGGATCAAGCAGGGTAGGGATGGAAACAAAAACCGTTCCCTCGGCGGCTTCCATCTGCTGCCAGTCTTCCAAGAGCACGTGATGACATTCCGTACCGATCGGCAACACTTCTGCCTTGACTCCCAAATGCAAGCTAAAAAAGCTGGGGGA